>DATGQC010000059.1:0-3608 GCA_035304425.1 Advenella sp. | reverse complement strand
TTTCCATGGCACTGTGGGCGTGGGTGCTGGATCCGCGCCTGGCTGCCGCACTGGCGGTTTTTGGCGGGATGATCGGGCAGATCGTGGGGGCTTTATCACTGCGGCGCGGGTTTGACTGGCGCTTGCTGCTGCCGTATGTGCTGGGCGGGTTGGCCGGCATTCCGCTGGGCGTCATGCTATTGCCCATGCTTGATGTGAACATGTTCAAAGCCGCGCTGGGATGTCTGCTGATCGTCTGGTGTCCGATCATGATGTTTGCCAGGCAGCTTCCGAAAATCACCTTTGGCGGCAATGTTGCCAATGTAGTGGTAGGCCTGGGCGGCGGTATCATGGGCGGGTTAGGCGGTTTTTCCGGCGTCTTGCCTACTCTGTGGTGTACGCTGCGCTATTCCAATCGTGATACGCAGCGGGCCGTTATCCAGAATTTCAATCTTTCCATGCTGTCTCTGACGATGCTGTCCTACATTCTGTCCGGCATGGTAACGCGGCTCATGCTGCCCATGTTTCTGCTGGTGCTGCCGGCGATTCTGATACCATCCTTTATCGGCACGCGGGTGTACGCCGGATTCAGCCCCGAGCGTTTCCGCCTGATGGTGCTGATGCTGCTGACCGTTTCGGGCGTGGCGCTGCTCGCTTCTGCGGTCCCGCATCTCGTGGGTGCGTGAGCTGCCGGATCAGCGGGTATGCTTCCGTACTCTCAAAGGCCGACTCTGCACGCCATCGTTCGTCAGGATCGCGCAATGGTTGCTCATGCATGGTTGATGGTTCCGATTCAGAAGCGGGGCGGACGCATGCTTGCCAGTGCAGCGCCTTTCTGTTGGGTTTTACAGCGCGCAGTATTGACGGCGCGATCGCAGGTCTATCGGTTATCGAACCCGGCTTAGAAGAACACAAAGTACAGCACCGGTATCACGATGGCTGTAAAAATGCCATTCAGACTCATTCCCAGACTGGCGTAAGAGCCGGCTTCCTGGCTGTGCTTGAACTCCGTGGCAGTGCCGATCACATGGGAGGTCACGCCCATGGCGAGGCCGCGCACGTCATCATGCCGGATGTTCATCCATTTGAAAATGAAGGGGCCGATGGTGGCGCCCAGAATGCCTGTAAAAAAAACGAATGCGGCGGTTAGCGGAATGACCCCATCAAGGGAGCGGGCCAATTCCAGTGCAATCGGCATCGTGGCCGCTTTTACCGACAGGCCGATCAAAATGTTGCGATCGGCTCCCATCAACCAGGCCAGTCCGACCGACGAGCACACTGCAACCAGCGAAGAAACCACGAGGGCCAGCAGAATGGGGCGCAGCTTTTTTTTGATGGTCCGGCTATGCATGGCGATCGGCACCGCCAGCCCGACGGTCGCCGGCCCCAGCAAAAGCGACAGATAATGGGCGCCCAGCAGGTAGCTGTTGTAGTCGATATTCAGAAACCGCAGCACCAGAATGATGAGCGTGGTAGCCACCAGCACGGGATTGAACAATGGGAAGAAACCGCTGCGCGAGAACAGCCAGGACGCCAGGCAATAGGCTATGATCGTCAGCATTAAACCGGTCAGGACAGCAAGCACGGCAACTCCAAAAATAATAAGGTCATCTGATCGCATCCGGCGCTTTGCCGGGCCTCGCTTGCAGTGATGCATGAGCGTGCGCGCACCGACATGCGGCGCCAGATGCAACGGGTATGTCGGGACAGGGGAATCGGTCCTGTCAGATACGGGCTGCTTTCATCGTTGCCTGTCTGCATAGCGAAATACAAGAACCCCCGCCAGCAGCGATAGCACCGTACTGATAATGACAGCCGTGATAACGGCGGGCCAGTATCCATCAAGCAGCCTGTAGCTGACCATGATGCCTACCGTTGCCGGTAAAAACAGGAGCGCTAAATGTGACAGCAGGGCCGGTATATGCCTGGCCATCAGCGTAAACAGCGAGGGGCGCAGCTTAAAGGCCAGCAGGAGCAGGAGCAGGCCCACAATAGGGCCGGGCAGCGGCATTGGCAGTACACGGCTTACGCCTTCGCCGGCAAAATAACACATTGCAATCACAATTAGAGATAGGACCATGAACGTCAATCGTCAGAGACAAGAGTAAGAAGGGTGTCTTATTATACTTTCTTATTAAGCAGGTAATACTGGGTGCGTAATCCTAATATTTTTTACTTAAAGTTTATTATCAAAGGGGCATCGTGGCCGATGGCAGCCCTGGCCGGGACCTGCCGATGGTCATTCCAGAATCCGGATTGCGCATCGGCGCGAGATCGGCCCGGGGGATATGGTACTCTTTGAATATTCAGTGACAGAGTCGTTCAATAACAGGATGGAGAGTCAATCCATGAAGCTTAGAAATGCCAGTCTGCTTAAAGACAAATGTTATATCAACGGTAAATGGATCGGTGGCAAGGAGGTCATCGAAGTGACCAATCCGGCAACCGGCAAACGCGTTGGCACGGTGCCCAAGCTGGGTAAAAAGGAAACGGCAGATGCCATCAAGGGAGCCGACAAGGCCTGGCCGGCATGGAAGGGGCTGACTGCCAAAGCGCGTGCAGCCATCCTGCGCAAATGGTTCACGCTTATCAATGACAATGCGGATGACCTGGCCTACATCATGACATCCGAACAGGGCAAACCCCTGGCTGAAGCCAAGGGCGAAGTCACGTATGCCGCCTCATTCGTTGAATGGTTCGCGGAAGAAGCCAAGCGCGTTTATGGCGATACGATTCCTGCGCCGCAAACTTCCCAGCGCATTGTGGTAACCAAGGAACCCATTGGCGTTTGCGCCGCCATTACTCCCTGGAATTTCCCGGCCGCGATGATTACCCGCAAGGTCGCGCCTGCACTGGCCGCAGGTTGCACCGTCGTGATCAAGCCGGCATCGCAAACCCCGCTAACAGCACTGGCGTTGATCGAGCTGGCCGAACAGGCGGGCATCCCGCCTGGCGTTATGTCTCTTGTTACCGGCAATTCATCTGAAATCGGCAAGGAGCTGTGCAGCAACCCGCTGGTGCGCAAGGTCAGTTTCACCGGTTCGACCGAAGTGGGGCGTATCCTGATGGAGCAGTCGGCCAGCACCATCAAGAAAGTATCCATGGAGCTGGGCGGCAATGCGCCGTTCATCGTTTTCGACGATGCCGATATCGATGCAGCCGTCGAAGGCGCCATGATTTCCAAATATCGGAATGCCGGCCAGACCTGCGTGTGCGCCAATCGCATCTACGTGCAAAAAGGCGTATATAAGGCGTTTGTCAAAAAGCTGGTTGCGGCCGTTGAAAAACTGGTCGTGGGTGACGGCACTGGCAAGAATGTCCAGATCGGTCCGCTGATTGACGAGAAGGCGGTGGAAAAAGTAGAAAGCCACATCAGCGATGCCCTGGGACGCAAGGCCAAGGTCTTGACCGGCGGCAAACGCAGCAAGCTGGGCGGATTGTTTTTTGAACCGACAGTCATTGGCGATGCAACGCAGGATATGGCGTTTGCCCGTGAAGAGACCTTCGGGCCGCTGGCGCCGGTTTTCAAGTTCGACACGGACGAGGACGTCATTCAAATGGCTAATGACACCGAGTTCGGACTGGCCGCGTATTTTTACGCGCGAGATCTGGGCCGTGTCTGGCGGGTG
>DATGQC010000058.1:0-7455 GCA_035304425.1 Advenella sp. | reverse complement strand
ACGGGACTATCGCCACAAAATGTCGCCTCTCCTCGCGATCTGGTGCGCCTGATGCAAGCCGTACACCAGCAGCCGCTTATTCGCGAATACACAACCAGCGACAAATACGAAATTGTAACCAGCAACGGTCGCGAACAGCGCTATCGCAACACCAACCGCCTGATCCGCAACAGCAACTGGAACATCCAGATATCCAAAACCGGTTATATCCGCGAAGCGGGCGACTGCCTGGTGATGATGACTGAAATGGATCAGCGTCCGGTAGCCGTCGTGTTGCTCAATGCCGATGGTGGATTGACCCGTTTTGCAGACGCGGTGCGTGTGCGTCACATGGTGCAGCAGGATTACCCCACCCTGCTCTAAAATCCGCGCTGCCGGTTCGGGGCGCAAGGCCGCGCGCCGGCTGTCCTGGCTGCTTCTCTAGTGCAGGGACGTGGGCGGCGCCCTGCCCACCGCTTCTTCGCCTTCCGGCTCTGCAGCATAGCGCCAGTACCGCAACGGCACGCAGGTTTTCAGTCTTTCAAACATTTTTCCGATAAGCGCCTCGCTGAACGACTCGGCCGAATTCATGGCGATGTCGATTGTTGCGTCCGCTTGCAGCAGCGCCATCCGCTCGTGCGCCTCGCGGGCCCGGGACGATGAAACCACAGTGTCGCGATCAGCATGCAGCAGATGGACCGTGGTATCCAGCGATAACTCCAGCGGATAGGCAGGAAAGGTCGCGCCAAAAGTAATAAGCCTGCCGGCGATCGGGTCATCCAGCAGCGTCAGCCCCAGGACTAAAGATCCCGCATGCCCGACGCCGATCACGGCCGTGGCTTCGCTCAATACACCGTGCAGATTCTGGGCTGCCTGAATATCATGCGCCAGCGATTTGATACTGGCAGCCAGCCGGGGCGCAAGTTGCGCCGTCGTCGATGCGTCAGGCTCGGTGTCCCCGGCGTGCAGCCATGCCGTGTCTTTATCCAGCGCAAGCATTGCGATCCGGATCACAGCATCAGGAAATTCAGCCCGAATGGTGCCCAATAAAAATGGCATATTCGTTAACTGCTCGTTCTCTTCATGCAGTATATAAAACAACTGACCATGGGTGTCGCCTTCCGGGAGAAGAATCTGGGAAGTCTTTATTTCCGTCATATATATCTCCGAAAAAGTTATGCCATAATATGAAACCAATCTTACCATTCCCGGAATAAATTCATGTCTTCTTCCCTAAAAATAGCAATATCAGATGCCGTCAAAGACGCCATGCGCGCCAAGCAGACAGCCAGGCTGGGCACGCTGCGCTTTTTGCAGGCCGCTATCAAACAGAAAGAAATCGATGACCGTGTCGACCTGAATGATGACCAGGTGCTGGCCATCATTGAAAAACAGGTCAAACAGCGTAAGGAATCCATCACCGCCTTCGAAAATGCCGGCCGCACCGAAACGGCCGAAGCTGAAAAAGCCGAACTTGAAGTGCTCAAGGAATTCCTGCCGGAAGAAGCCTCGGAACAGGAAGTGACCGAAGCGGTGGATGCGGCGCTCACCCAGGTGACCGCGGACGGCATTACCGGCCCGGCTGTCATGGGCAAGGCCATGGCCATTCTCAAGCAAAAGCTGGCTGGCCGCACAGATATGGCGCAGCTGTCCAAGCGTCTGAAAGATCGTCTTAAACCGTAACCCCTGCAAGTTGACAATACGCGCGCAATCATGGGCCCGCAATACACCGCATTGGCAATAAGGTTGCCCATGCAACGCGCGTTTGCGCCGCCTCTCCTGACAATGATTGTCCTGCCATTTTTTTGCTGGCTGATCCTGCAAACATGGCATTTCTCTTGTTCGACACAACCCTTGAATGCCGCCAACTGCTGATCTTTCATGGCTTGGCATGCTCATTTGCATGACAACCCGCATCGGATGACAGGTTCTGCTTACAGCAACGATATCTGCGCCTCAATCTCATCGAGCTCGGCGAAAGCGCTCACCCCCAGGCCTATCAGCCGGTACAATGTATGACGCTTGTCATCCTCAATGCGCGCCAGCAGCGAGGCCGCGGCCTGCCGCAGCTCATCCGCCGAATATAGCGGAGCGGAGTACGTCTGGGATCGGGTCACGATCCTGAATGATGCACTTTTGAGTTTAAGCGTCACGGTGCGACCAAACTTGCGTTTGCGCAGGACCTGCTCCCATAATTTTCTGGCAATCGCATCCAGCGGATCCTGCAATTGTTCGTAAGCCAGGTCCCGCTCAAAGGTGGTCTCCGTAGAGATCTGCTGCGATTGCTGATTGGTATCAACCTCACGCAAATCAATACCCCGTGCCAGTTCATATAAACGATGGCCATAGCGTCCGAAATGATGGGTCAGTTCCCATTCACTACGCAGGCGCAAGTCTGCAATGGTCTTCATCTTCAGCCGATGAAATTTTGCCAGCGTCACCCGCCCCACGCCGGGAATTTTCTCCAGCGGCAGATCCTGTAAAAATGACAACACCCTGGACGGCGGGATCACGCAGATTCCGTTGGGCTTGTTCCAGTCCGACGCGATCTTGGCCAGAAATTTATTGGGCGCCACGCCGGCCGACGCCGTCAGCGACGTCTGGGCAAAAATGTCCTCCCGGATCCGGCGCGCCACTTCCGTTGCAGATGCAATACCCTTATGATTGACGGTGACATCCAGGTAGGCTTCATCCAGCGATAGCGGTTCAATCCGGTCAGTGTATTGCAGGAAAATGTCACGCACCTGGCGCGACACCTCACGATACAAAGTAAAATTCGGAGCGATGTAAATCGCATGTGGACACAGTTCGCGGGCACGCCTGACCGACATGGCTGACCTCAGGCCATATTTGCGCGCCTCGTAAGAGGCGGCCACAATGACCGATCGAATGCTGTCCCACGCAACCACCACGGGCAAGCCCTTGAGCTGCGGATTTTCACGCAACTCAACAGAAGCATAAAATGCATCCATATCAATATGGACAATTTTTCTTGTCATGGATCCAGACGGTCAGTTCGTATTACAATCACATTGTAGCGATTCTCGCCAGCCCTCACTCCAGGTACTTTAACTATCATGCAAAAATTCATCGCATTGACCGCCCTTCTCATCGCCCTGGCCGGTTGCGGTTTACACCAAGGCCATTACAAGGGAGCTCCTGCCGTGCCAAGCGATGCGCCTCCTCCAACCTCTTTGCTTTCCGAATAAATGATGACGGGTGAACCTGGTATACAGACAAGCCTAGTTCGGGCGATCCACAATGGCATTCAAGTGTTGGTCCAAGTCAACGGCCTGACAATGGACATTTATCTGATTGTTGAAGACGTAGACTTTGACCGAATTCCGGATATTCTGCCCAAAGCGCGTTTTGAACAAGATGGCCAGATCCATGTCTCCAGCCTGGGGCTTGAAAATGAAGCGGTAGAAGATGAAATGGAATCTATTCTGGCCAATATGGATTCAGATGATACGGTTCTTTTTTTCTGCGCCGATGCCCATGCCTATAACACAGCGCTTGACTTTATCAACTACACCGGCGAGCGCTCGTTCCTGCCGATCAGCTAGCGCGTATTTTCTCGCAGGCAGGCCGTTAAACACGAGCGGTTCAACCGCGCGATGGTTGATGCATTGGCGCTATCAGACCGGCGAAATACCCGCCGGCAAGCCTGCTGTTGCAGCGCTGCGTTTATCAAGGTTGCGAACCACCGCTTTATTATCTTGCAGCAGCTCAGTCACAAATACCGACCTTTGTTTATGGTCTTGAGGCGCCAGCAACCACACATGCTTTCTGGCCCGCGTCAGCGCGACATAAAAGAGCCTTCGCTCGTCTGCGTATTCAAAGCATTCCGGTTGCGGCAAGAACCATTCAACCACGGCATCGGATGGCCTGTCCGAAGGGAAGCCGTAAACGCCCTTTTCCATATTCAGAATCACTACATAGTCGGCTTCCAGGCCCTTGGATGCGTGCACGGTGCTGACAGCAACCTGCAAGCCAGGATAACGCGCGGCGTACGCCCCGAGTCTGGCCGCGTCCGGCAGCAAATGCGCAAACCGCGCCAGAATAAGCACCGAGGCCTTTGACGCTAAACGCGAGGCGCCCCTGCAGGCGTCGTGTTCCGTGGTGGCCTTTACACCGGCAGAAGCGCTGCCCGGCTCGGTAACTACGCCTGCAGACTGTAGCCTGGCCGTGGTCATCAGGCCCATTCGCCCAGCCACCCGCTTCATCCTCTGAATGCCCATCCTGAGTCTGCGTGACACCGAACGAGCACGCAGAAGCAATGCCTCGGGCAGATGCCAGCGGTCAGGCCTGACATCCAACGGCTGCGCCACCGCCTGCTGCAAGCCAGATAAAATCGCCGCCAGACCGTCCTCCTGCCGGGCGACTGTGATGACCGGCCGCATATCTTTGCACATTGCAAACAGCTGCTTGCGATGTTGAAACGGATTTTTCATCAGGAACTGGCTGCTGACGTTGCACAATGCCTGATTGAACCGGAAGGTGCAACTCAGGGGCACGATCCGTGCCTGAGAATGAACATAGTCAGAAAATTGCGTGCTGTATCGAATCTCACTGCCCGCAAAACGATAAATAGCCTGCCAGTCATCTCCTACACAAAAAAGTCGCAGATCCGGTCGCTGCCGCAACATGGCTGCAATTAGCGCAAAACGCGGCAGCGAGATATCCTGGAACTCATCAATTAATATATCGCGCCAGGGAATCACAAAGCGACCGCTGGCGACATACTGCGTTGCCCGGGCTATCATATCGTCATAATCAATTTGTCCATGCATATGCATGCGCGCTTTATAGGACCTCGCCAGCGGCAGCACCAGCGCGGTGATATTCGCAATGCGGCGGCGTTCCAATGCATGCAGCAATGGCGCACGCTTTGTGTGCGTAGCCGTCTGCCCCTTGCTTTGAAGATACAGCGGCAGCACAGTAGCCAGCACATCCACCAGAGCGATCCAGCGCGCCGAGCCTAACAACGGCCGCAGGCAAGCGCGATAGCGGTCTGCTCTGCTCTGGCTATTGAGCACCTGACCCCTCCAATTGCCATGCCAGGCAGCAACACCCCCTGCGGTCCGCGCAGATATACCGCAGCCTATAAGCTTGCAATGCAACAACTCAACCAATTGCCAGATATCGTCTATATAGTCGGGCGCTTCCCATAGAATAATATGACAAGTGCCATAACGCTGATGAGCGCGGACAAGCCGGTGCGCCAGCGTAGCCATAGCGCCTTGCTCCCCGGCCTGTCTCGCGCAGTCGAACACGTCAATATAAACGTCTGTATCTCGCAGATAAAAAGTACTGCGGTAAGGGCGGCGCCTGGCAAGATAAACAGGATAAGGATAATGTCTCCGATACTCATATTCAATACCCATCAGGCACAGCGCATTGGCCACCAGGCAATCGAACGGATAACGCACGATATCGCCGCGCATGGTCTGCAACAGATGGGGCGAATACGCCGCCTGATAAGCGCGGCGTTCTGTGAACTCACACGATAATGCAAGACCTGGTTCGATCATTGCAAAATACTTGAACAGCTGAACGACATAGTCGCTTGAGCGCGTTGTCAACCGCAGTATGTGTTCCTGAATAAAAGCAATCAGCTTCTGTCGCTGTCCGCACAATTGACTGAGCGCCGGCGCATTGCCTTCAACTTCGCGTACGATGCGCAAGCCCAGGCTGTGAAAAGTGCTGGCTGTAAAGCCCTGTATCGGCCAACGGGCGGCTAACCGGCGGCGCAGGCGGTCGTCGATTTCCAACGCCGCTTCGCGAGCGAAGGCCAGGCAGAGAATTTCGCCAGGCGTAGCCAGACCATGCGCCATGAGAAACGCCGCACGCCCTGTCAGCGTACTGGTCTTGCCCGTGCCGGCGCCGGCCAGAACAAGTGTCGCGGGCGCATTCGAGATACATGCCTGACGCTGCTCTTGCGTCAACGGCGTACTTTCAATACTGTTGAATAATTCGGCATAGCGTGCCAGCAACGCTGCCTGATTGTCGTTGGTTGTCGTCTTTAATGGCTGCATTCGGAGTTTGCGTTAATACCAAACGGATACCGTCAGATTAATACACACAAACCGTGAGCGAGGTCTCATGCGGACACGCTTATCCCCTGGTAGTCGCCCCGCCCGTGCAGATGCCGCGTTATTCAGCGGGCATTGCCTGAATCGCAGCATCGGTTCGCAATCATTTGCACCTCGTTGCCATGCGGTCGAGCAGGTGGTCGCGCAGGCGGTTGCACCATTGCTTGATGACATCATTCATTGATTGCCCATACGAACGATTGCTCCATGGACCCCCATATAGTGGGCAGTACGAATGAGAAGCCCGTTTACGGGATCCTGCGCACAAAAAAACCGATAACGCAAGAACGTTATCGGTTTTCGTACAGCGAATGGCGGGCGGACCCGCGCTGGCGTAAACAACGGCAAGATACATTCGCGCTATCTGTGCCTGTCGATGACGCCCATAGTCAGGCGACACTACACCGCCAGGACTGAACCATCAAGGCTGTGGACGAGACAAGTCCTGAACAGGTGCGCCATTGGTGCCCTGCTGCATTGGCACCGGCTGGCCCGGCGCAGCTGACTGACCCGATTGCTGCATGGGTTGCGCTGGCTGGGAAATAGGTTGGCCATCAGGGCCATACACCGTCGTCGTGCTCGTACCTGTAGGTGGAACAGAACCTGCGGGTACTGCCTGAACTGGTAAATTTTGTTGCTGGGCCTGGCCTGGCGTGACAGGTACGGTTGTCTCTGTCATGCGCAGTGTGGGCTCAACATACATGTCCTGCGATTTGGCCCAAGCCGAACGGGTATCCTTTGCCTCGCCCAGCGCATGCCGGGACAGATTGTCAGACGGCGTAGCAGCATGTACGTTTACTGTTGCTGCAGTTGCGAGAACGATCATAGCGGGAACGAGAAATTTTTTCATAGAAGTACCCCTTTAAAAGACATAAACAAAACTTATACGACTCTCATCATAACAACAGAATCACACTTGAATGTAACGGAATGCATACAAATCAAACATATCACTTCCCAAACCGGGACAAATACTCACGTTCAATTCAATACGTTACAGGATATTCTTCCACTACTATAACTGAATTTAATTAAAATAAAAGTGCGTGATTAATAATCCGATACAATACAGCCACCAGACAATACAGCCCCAAGAGGAGTTCGTGAATGAAAAAACTGCTATTGCTTCTTGTTCCTATCGTACTGGCCGGTTGTGCCTCCAGTGGCCTTGACGTCACAGACCGCGGCAATTATGGCGTCAAATGCTCGCCCGATGCGAAAACGCCTCCGAACTGGGAAATGTGCATGCAGACCGCCCAAAAAACTTGTGGCTATCAGAAACCTGTCAATATTTCACAACACAATCCTACCGGCACCGGCACGCCAGAAGATACGTACTTCATTAATTTTCAGTGTCGATAGGCGCCAGACACGGTACCAG
>DATGQC010000057.1:0-14557 GCA_035304425.1 Advenella sp. | reverse complement strand
GCCTTGTTTGAAGTACCGAAGAAATTTCGCGAGCCGGTACTGGTTTCCGGAACAGATGGTGTCGGCACTAAACTGCGTCTGGCTTTTGAATGGAACCGCCACAGTACCGTGGGCATAGACCTGGTCGCCATGAGCGTTAACGATATCCTGGTGCAGGGTGCGGAGCCGTTGTTTTTCCTGGATTATTTCGCTTGCGGCAAGCTCTCGGTGGATACCGCAGCCCAGGTCGTGGGGGGCATTGCCAAAGGCTGCGAGTTGTCCGGTTGCGCCCTGATCGGTGGTGAAACCGCGGAAATGCCGGGTATGTATCCCGACGGTGAATATGATCTGGCCGGCTTTGCGGTTGGCGCAGTCGATAAATCGGCCATTATCAACGGCAAAAGTATTATTGAAGGCGATCGTATCCTGGGTCTGGCCTCAAGTGGCGCGCATTCCAATGGATTTTCGCTGATCCGCAAGATTCTGGAGCGCGCCGGCGCCCGCCCGGACGATGATTTCCATGGCCAGCCACTGGTTGATGTGGTCATGGCGCCCACCCGTATCTATGTAAAACAGGTGCTGGCCGCGCTGGCCCGGCATGGCACGGCGATCAAGGGCCTGGCGCATATTACCGGCGGTGGGCTGCTTGATAACGTTCCGCGTATTTTGCAGGAAGGTCTGAGCGCGCGTATTGAAAAGTCCGCCTGGACGTTGCCGCCCCTGTTCCAGTGGCTGCAGCAGGAAGGGCAGGTTGCCGACACTGAAATGCATCGTGTATTCAATTGCGGTATCGGCATGGTCATTGTCGTTGCCGCCGATCAGGCTGCCGCCATTACGGCGACCTTGCAGGAACAGGGCGAAACGGTGTTCGATCTTGGCCAAATTGTGCGCCAGGAAGATGGCATGCCTCAGACCGTAGTGGTCTGAGGTGTTGCGGGCCGGCGTGCCGGCCCGGGTTGTTCCTGCGCGGTTTCGGCGTTTTTACTGTCTTGGGCTGTTATCGTGGCATGACGGTGGCGGCCGCATCAATAACACGGTTTGCCACGTCTGGCTGCAGGCAATCGATAATCTGGCGATCGGGCATGCCGCGTAACCAGGTAAGCTGTCGCTTGGCAAGCTGCCTGGTGGCGGCAACGGCTTTTTCCCGTGCGCTCTGCAGGCTGTCCTGCCCGGCAAGATGTTGCCAGATTTGGCGATAACCGACGCAACGTATTGCTGGCAACGCCTCGTGCAGATCACCCCGGCGCCACAGCTGTTCCACTTCCTCCACCAGTCCCCGTTCAAGCATCTGGTCAAAGCGCAAGGCAATGCGTTCGTGCAATTGGATGCGTGCCGAAGGCTCCAGGCTTACCATATGGAATGCGGCGCTACCGGCGCGCTCGCCGGCAGCTGCGATCAGCGAAGAATACGGTTGGCCGGTAATCAGGCAGACTTCAAGCATGCGCTGGATTCGCTGCCGGTCATTGGGAGCAAGCCGGGCTGCGGTGACCGGATCATGGCGTTGCAACATCGCATGTATATGCGGCCAGCCATGCTGTTTTGCCATTTGTTCAATGTCGGCGCGGATGTCCGGATCTGCCTGTGGCAGCGCATGCAGGCCCTGGCGTAGCGCATTGAAGTACATCATGGTGCCGCCAGCCAGCACAGGGATGCGACCGCGTGCCTGTATCTGATCGATCAGCAACCGGGTATCCTGCACGAACTGGGCGGCACTGTATGATTCAGTTGGATCCCGGATGTCCAGCAGATGCTGGGGCGTTGCCGCCCGCTCCTGCGCAGTGGGTTTGGCGGTGCCAATATCCATGCCTGTATAGATAGTGGCAGAGTCAACATTGATGATTTCGATCGGCCAGCGCCGGGCCAGCGCCAGCACGCTCGCGCTCTTGCCCGACGCAGTAGGGCCGGCGAGGCAGAATACCGGCTGCGTCACTGGCCACGCATGAACAAACGATCCAGGTCGTTCATGCTCCATTGAAACCAGGTCGGTCGGCCGTGATTGCACTGATTCGCCCGTTCCGTATGCTCCATCTGGCGCAGCAGGGCGTTCATTTCTTCCAGGGTCAGGCGGCGATGAGCGCGCACCGAACCATGGCAGGCCATGGTCGAGAGCAGTTCATTGCGCTGGCCGGTAAGCTGTTCGGAGTGGCCCACCATTTCCAGTTCTTTCAGGACATTGAGAACCAGCGATTCGATATCGCCGCCGGCTAGCAGGCTGGGTACCGAACGCACCGCCAGCGACTGCGGACCGGTGGCGCTGATGGTCAGCCCAAGCGTGACCAGTTGTTCCTTATGGCTTTCCATTACAGCAATGTCGCGTTCGGAACAATGAATCACATAGGGAACCAGCAATTCCTGCTGGGGCAGGGCCTGCTGGTCGAGCAGTGTTTTCAGGCGTTCATAGACCACGCGCTCGTGAGCCGCATGCATATCGACCAGGATCAGCCCGCGGGCATTCTGGGCCAGGATATATATGCCATGAAGCTGCCCCAGCGCCATGCCCAGCGGATAGGGGTCGGCCTCGTCGCCGGTGTCCGGCAAACCATGGCCGGTGCTGGCGTTGCCATTGGTTGCAGGGTGGCCGGCGGCGACCGTGTCGGGCGCGGCAAAAGTGTGTTGTGGTTCGTTCAGGTGCTGTGGCGCAGGCGCCAGCGGCGAGTAGAACTGTTTCCAGTGTTCCGTTGATTGCGGCGCCGCGCTGTGCAAATGCAGGGAGGGCTGATAGCCTGGGGTGATCCTGACCGCCTCCCGGGGTTGCGAATTGTTGACTGCGTTGTCGCCGGCGCGCGCGTTTTCTGCATCCTGTATATAGGTGGACTGTCCGGCCGGCGCCAGACCTGCCGGCAGCCGGGCAGGCAGCGCGTTGGCTGCGGCTGCTTCGCCGCCGACCCCGGCCAGAGCCTGGGTGAGCACCTGGCCCACAAAACGGTGGATGGCGCCGCTGTCCCGAAAGCGCACTTCATGCTTGGCCGGATGCACGTTCACGTCGACCGCAGTGGGGTCGACCTCCAGGAACAACACATAGGCGGGCTGCCGGTCACCGTGCAGGACATCGGCATAGGCCGTGCGAACGGCATGGGTAACCGTGCGATCCCTTACAAATCGACCATTTACATACAGATACTGCCGATCGGCGCGGGCGCGCGCAGCGTTGGGCAGCGTGATCAGGCCGCGCAACCCGGCAGCGGGCAATTGCGCGTCTATGGGGAGGCCGGCCTGGGTAAATTCACTGCCCAGCACATCGCGGATCCGTTGCAATAAATCTACCGGCATCCACTGCTTGTACGCTTTGCCATTATGAAACAGGCGAAAGGCAATGTCTGGATTGGCCAGTGCAATACGCTCGGCTACGGTCAGGCAGTGCCCCAATTCTGTCGGTTCGGATTTCAGAAATTTGCGGCGGGCCGGGACGGCGTCAAAAAGCTGTCTTACATCAATGGTGGTGCCGGTACTGCCGGCCGCCGGACTGATCTGCAGTGCCGTTCCATCAATCTGCCAGGCATGATCGTCGTTCTCGGTACGGGATGTAAGGGTCAGGCGCGCCACCGAGGCGATGGAAGCCAGGGCTTCGCCGCGAAACCCCATGGAGCTGACCGACTCCAGGTCTCCCAGGCTGTTGATTTTGCTGGTTGCATGACGGGTCAGGGCCAGCGCCAGCTCGTCCCGGGGGATCCCGTGACCGTCATCGGTGATGCAAATACGGCGAATGCCGCCACCGTCGAGCCTGACTTCAATGCTGCGGGCGCCGGCATCCAGTGCGTTCTCCAGCAATTCCTTGAGAACAGAGGCCGGACGTTCAATGACTTCACCGGCCGCGATCTGGCTAATCAGCGTGTCGGGCAGGGGAGCAATATGGCGGCGGTCGGACATGGAGGTGACATCAGGAAAGAAAAGGCAATTATCCATTTTAGCGTGTTTGACGATAGCCGTACACGCAAGTCGGGCCGTGGCAGATCAGTTGCCGGGCAATGCTGCATGCAATAACGCCTTCGAAGGCGAAGGCGTTATGTGGATAAAAGCGCGTCCGTTTATTCCCCGACGGGACCATTTGGCGGCTTCAGCCGACTCTGGCCAGGGGCGGATTGGTGGAGAAATAATCGTTGACGCCAGAGAAAATGGCCCTGGCAATCTGGCGTTGGTTAGCCGGGCTGCGCAGGAAGTTTTCCTCTTGCGGATTGCTGATAAAGGCCGTTTCCACCAGAATGGAAGGAATATCGGGCGCCTTGAGCACGGCAAACCCCGCTTGTTCTACCTTGCGGCTGTGGATGCCGTTGATTTGCGCCAGCGAACCCAGCACGCGGTGGCCGATTTTCAGGGAATCATTGATTTGCGCGGTAGTGGACATATCCAGCAGCACACTGGCCGTCTGGCGGTCGTGGGCGCCGATATCCAGGCCGCCGATCAGATCGGAGGCATTCTCTTTTTTGGCCAGCCAGCGAGCGGCGGCACTGGACGCGCCGTTGCGGGACAGGGCAAATACCGAGGTGCCGCGCGCAGAGCGGTTGGTGAACGCATCGGCGTGGATCGATACGAACAGATCCGCCTTCACCCGACGCGCTTTCTGCACCCGAACATGCAGCGGCACGAAAAAGTCTGACTCGCGCGTCATGTAGGCCCGCATGTTGGGTTGTGAGTTGATGACATCGCGCAACTGGCGTCCGATCGCCAGGACAATGTCTTTTTCGCGTGTCCCGCGCATGCCGATAGCGCCCGGGTCTTCGCCGCCATGACCTGGATCGATGGCCACCAGGATGGGACGATTGGGGTTGGCGCGCGATGGCTGGCGACCGGCTGTGGCAGGGTTGACCTGACCGCTGACCGATGGCACCGGCGCATTGCTATTATTTTGCGCGAGATTGTCCAATACCTGTGCCAGAGGGTCATTTTCCAGATCTCTGGCCAGCGCCAGGATCGGGTCCTTGGCCACTTTGGGATACAGATCCAGCACAAGCCGGTACTGGTAATCGCCAACCGGCTTCAGCGTAAACACCTGTGGCGCAATGTCCTGTTTCAGATCGAACACCAGGCGCACCACATCGGCACGATTCTGTGCCACGCGCACCGCTGCAATATATGGATCATTGGGGCGGATTTTGGAAATCAGCGAATTGAGCGCCTGACTGATGGTCAGGCCCTGAATATCGACTACGAGCCGATTGGGATTGCCCAGCATGAAGTGCTCGGCCCGCAGCGGGGCATTCAGTTCCAGCGTCACCCGGGTATATTCGTCGGCAGGCCAGGTGCGTACGGCCAGAATCTGTCCGCCGGCAGCGGCGGCGACCCTGGAGACGACGGGAAGGGACAGCAGTGTGGCTGACGCGCCCAGAATGCGCCGACGGGTTATTGGTCGCCTGTTGGCATTCTCCTGTGAATGAGCTTTGTTATCCATGTCTTGCCCTTTTCCGAAAAAGCGTTAATTTGTGCCGTTCTTCCAGCCGATTCGTATATCAGGTACAGCTCAAGATCGGGTGTTGGCAACCCGGGTCCTGCTTTATCTGCCCACTCTATAAATACAATTGCGTCTTCACCCAGATTCTCACGAAATCCGGCTTCATGCCATTCTTCGGTATCGTTAAATCTATAAAAATCAAAGTGATACAAGTATAAACTAGAAACTTTATAGGTTTCAAGCAAAGTGTAGGTCGGACTCTTAATTCGTCCCTTGACGCCCATGGCCCTCAGGAAATGCCGGACAAAGGTCGTTTTGCCCGCCCCCAGATCGCCTCTCAGGTACACCTTCGCGTTTTTCCCTGCTTCGGGCTTCGTGGTTTTGTCTTCGTAACTATTTGAAAAATAATGAGAAAAAATGTCTGAAAGCGCATTTGCCAGGCGTTCGGTGGCCACTTCATCGGGAAGGTAGAGAGAGGCGCTTGCCAGAGGCTCTGCAGGAAATGTTTGCAAATTGGACATGGAAATGGGGCCGTTTCGGAAAAAGAAACATAATGTAAATTATAAGAAAACCAGCGGAACCGCCTAAAATTTAATGGAAATTAATTGACGATCCGTGGCTAATTTACCAAATTCTGCCCGACGAACAGCCAGAACGGAATCGTGATCACTGAAAATACCGTTCCGATGGAAATGGCGGTGGCGACACAGCGCCCGTCACCGCCCATGCGGGCAGCCAGGATATAGGCAGCCGAGGCAGGCGGCAATGCGGCAAACAGAACGAGAATAGTCGTCTCCAAGGGGGACAGGGCCAGCAGGAATGCCAGTATCAAGGCAAAGACCGGCATGACCATCAGCCTGATGCCCAGAATCCAGGAAATGACGGCGCGATCCTGGCTTCCGCCTGCCAGCGACAAGCTCGCCCCTACGCACAGCAGCCCCAGTGGAATGGCGCTATTGCCCAGTTTGGATAACGTCATATCCACGGTGTTGTCCAGTCCGATGCCGGAAAAATTCAGCAACAGACCAGCCAGCGTAGCCAGAACCAGCGGGTTTTTCAGAATTTCCAGCCACACATTGGACCCCTGGAAACGGGCCAGCGATTTGACGGCCAGTACATTGGCAATCGGCACCGAGAACCCGACCAGCACAGCCATGATGGCCTGACCCTCACTGCCGGCCAGCGCGGCCGCCAGCGAGAATCCAATGTACGTGTTGAAGCGATAGGCGCATTGGGCCAGCGAAGCCAGTGCGATCGGCCGCGGTTTCAGGATCGGGCGGGCCAGCCAGGCAGCCAGATAACCGGCGAGACACAGCAGAATCGAAACCGCGAGCAGCCGGCCGGCAGAGCTGGCGGAAATAGGCGTGAAGGCGATAGATCTGACCAGGAGCGCCGGGAACAGAATGTAGTAGACGAGCTTTTCGGTATTAGTAAAAAATTCGCGGGAGAACTTCAGTTTGTGAAGCAGGACCCAGCCCAGCGCGACAATGAGACAATCTGGGATGACGAGCAGGGCAATATGCATAGGAAAATCGTATTTGAATAAGCAGAATTTAGGCTAGAATCAGATCATAGTTCAGAAAGCAGCAGCGATTTGCCATTATCATTTTTTGTTGTGAATAAATAACCATGCCAGATCAGCACGTCACGCCCGCCCACCAGCAGGCCATTGATCCATTTATTGATGCCCTGTGGCTGGAAGATGGATTGTCGCAGAATACGCTGATGGCCTACCGGCAGGACCTCAAGGGGCTGGCCGATTTTCTGGCAAAGCGAACGCCGCCCAAAACCCTGCTGGAGACAACCAGGGATGACATCGAAGCCTGGTTTGCCGCCAGGCATGCCCACAGCAAGGCCACGACGGCCAACCGCCGCCTGGCCACGCTCAAGCGTTATTTTGCGTGGGCCATCCGCACCCATCAGATGAGTGACGATCCCTGTCTTACCTTGCATTCGGCGCGTCAGCCGACACGCTTTCCCAAAAGCATGAGCGAGCAGCAGGTGGATCAGTTGCTGGAGGCGCCCAATACCCGCGATGCGCTGGGGCTGCGTGACCGCGCCATGCTCGAGACCCTGTACGCGTCCGGATTGCGGGTTACCGAACTGGTCAGTCTGAAGGTGTTGCATTTGAGCCTGAACGAGAATGTCGTGCGCGTGGTTATGGGCAAGGGGGGCAAGGACCGCCTGGTCCCGGTGGGCGCGCAGGCTGCCTACTGGCTTGAGCGCTATTTGAACGAAGCACGGCCCGATTTGCTGGGACGGCGTCAGTCCGATGATTTGTTTCTGACCCGACGCGCCACCGGCATGACGCGCCAGGCATTCTGGCAACTGATCAAGAAATACGCTCTGCAGGCCGATATCCATATACCGCTGTCGCCGCATACCCTGCGGCACGCTTTTGCCACGCATCTGCTCAATCACGGTGCAGATTTGCGTGTGGTGCAGTTACTGCTTGGACATGCCGATATTTCCACCACTCAAATCTATACTCATGTGGCGCGTGAGCGGCTCAAGCAATTGCACGCGCAACATCATCCGCGGGCATAAACCGAAAGGCCGGGCAGTTGCAGTAGAATATCCGGTTCCATTAACAACGATACAGGTCAGTGAACCGGATATGGCTGCCAGCAAACATGTTTCGGAAACGCCGGCCACTCAAATGTTGAAAAAACATAAAGTGGCCTACACCGAACACACTTATGATTATATTGATCACGGCGGCACCGCAGAGGCGGCGCGGCAATTGGGCGTAGCGTCACATGCTGTGGTCAAGACGCTCATCCTGGAGGATGAACACGCCAAGCCGCACGTGATGCTAATGCATGGTGATTGTGAAGTGTCGATGAAAAATCTGGCACGCCAGGCCGGCGTCAAGAAAATGCAGCCATGCCAGGCGGCGGTGGCGCCCAGGCATTCGGGATACCAGATCGGCGGCACCTCGCCTTTCGGCACACGCAAGCGGATGCCGGTGTGGGTGGAACAGAGTGTGCTGGATTTGCCGCAGATCTATATCAATGGGGGGCGACGCGGTTATTTGCTGGGAATTGACCCGCAGGTGCTGGTGGCGCTGTTGCAGGCGCAACCTGTAAACGTGGCCAACGAGACACGTGCCGCCTGAACTGTTTTTTGCAGTACGCCTCTAAATCCGGGTATTGCAGACGCGCATCTGTAAATGATCAATGAGCTGGCTGGGGGCGGCCTGCGCCGGCGCCGGACGCAGTGAGTGGGCGCATTGATTCGGAGGCGTCGTGCCGCAATTGCTTAATGGGTTCTGATGACAGAGCGCGCATTGATCTCATCCCAGAACGATTTGCCGCAAAGCTTGCAGCGGTCTTCATAGCTGGGATCGCACAAAATTTCGATAATTTCACGCGCATCCGGATACGATTGCGCAACGTCCCCCGCGCATTCATTGCATACCAATGCATTCAGATAATAATCTTCATGTTGCGGCTCTCTGCGCTTGCGGATCGCAAAGTGTTTCATGACAGTTCCCCCGACCGGTCACAACGCCAAATTAATACTACAAACAACAGCCTGTTGAAAAGCAGGGTTTATACTGATCAGGTATGGTCTGAGCGCGGCCAACTTGGCCGTGCTCGCGGAAATAGGGCGGTCGGCAGCTGAAACGGCAGCACGCGTTGCCGATCCTATCCGGAATCCTGTCCATGGGATCGGTGATCTGGTTTAGCGTGGCGTCGACGGCCCGATTCTCCCGACTTATCGTCGCATTTGTCACACTCACTGGTTTTTATTGGGCCGAACAGCGATAGCCAGGTCCATTGCCAGGATGATTTAGCATATAATGCTGGGTGCTTTTAAGCGTTCTCGCCGTAGTTAAATGGATATAACCGACCCCTCCTAAGGGCCAATTACAGGTTCGATTCCTGTCGGCGAGGCCATTAACCCTTATTAAATTTTAGATAACATAAATTATTATAAAAACATGGACGTTATTCGATCATATGTTTTTTCTGTTTTCTATTTCTAAAGAAATCGTAAATAGAACTATCCAAAAATTCGCCAAAATTTCCTGAAAGAATCTACCAGGTCATGGCGAGCTTACAACAACCAGCGACAGGTTATCGAACTCAATACTACAATTGCGGCAGTTTCCTGTCCGTTACTTTCCCGATCCTTAGGGAGTGCAAGAAACAGCTGAAAGAACGAGAGACAGAAAACGCCATTGAGCCGGCCCATCGCATCAGGCTGGGCGAACTGTTGCGCGGATACGGGAAAAAAAGCAACATCAAACAAAAATCGGCTACCGATGAGTCCAGGCGGATCAAGCGATTGAAAGACCGATGCCTTGATCGGATGGGCAAATCGATCGGTGATGTGAACACAAACAATGTGTCTCCTGGCGTGGGCCAGAATGGTCGCTGCGGTCTGGTAAAACAATTTTTCAGTTGCCAGGTATGGGATGGCATTGAATCACGCGTTTGCCATAGATCTATTATCGATTGGGGTTAGTTGCAAAGTGAACCCGTGGACAGGGGGAGGGGCTGACGGGCAATCGTTACGGAGAGCGGTCCATCACTACGGAGAAAGAGAGAAATTGACGAGCGATAGCGAAGAGGGGGCAATTGACGCCCTCACGAAACGTGGTATTGCTATATTCTAAGGGGGGGCTGGATAGGCGGGCCATATCAATTTGCTTGCCTGGCACCAACTTTACAGTCAATTTGACCGGTAAAGCAAAGCAGCGCAAGGCGCGAGACGCTGAAGCATACGACGGAAGATTCGGCCGATGTATTCTAAATAACTATAATGTCTTACAAATAAATGGCAAATCCGATAGCGCGATTCAGTGTTATTGGCATTATGTATTGCTTAAATAGGAACCAGCTGTACTTCTAAGTAAAACCAGTAAGAGGGACAGATCTGCATGGACAAAAATGAGAATGAAAGCTTAAAAACGTTGGTAGCAACCGCTGGGATTTATTTTTTGCTTTTCTGGCTGAGCGGGGCTTTAATTCCTTTTTTCCCGCTTTGGTTAGACCATCAGGGACTCAGTCCAGATCAGATTGGTATTGTTGTGTCACTGTCTTTTTTACCTAAGTTAATCGGCAATCCACTCATAGCGCACATAGCCGACTCCACCGGCAAAGCCAATAGACTTATCGTAGCCCTGCTGTTGTACTCTGTGACGGTTTATTTATGCTACTTTTTTGCAGACGAATTCGTGGCGATTCTGCTATTAACACTGGCCGCGCATTTCGGAACGTCTCCGTTAGGTCCGCTAATGGACCGCGTGTCTATATCTATCAGGAAAAACGGTCGAGACTTTTATGGAAACATTCGGTTGTGGGGATCGACAGGTTTCGCGTTAAGTGCATTGTGCGCAGGCTACATAGTTTCTGGTCTTGGGGTAGCGTATGTCATGACCATTCCAATAACTATATTGACTATTTCGATTTTTGCATCGCGATACTTGCCGGTAGAGAAAAATACGAAAAAACGTGTCGAGCGACAACATTTAGGTGATCCACCATTAGTACAACTAATCCGTCGACCTGAACTATTGGCGGTCATTGTTGCTAGTGCCATCATCCAGTCAAGCAACGGATTTTTATATTCATTTTCCAGTATCTATTGGCAGCAAAGAGGCTATACGACGTTTGATATTTCCGTATTCTGGGGTGTTGGCATTGGATTTGAGATTATCTTCTTTTTTATCTCAAACCGGGTTGTGGACCGGCTGGGGGCGTTACCTCTGATCATGTTATCGGGAATATTTTCAGGGCTGAGGTGGTTTGTTCTCGGGATGACAGACACCAGAGAATTTATTTTATTAGCCCAGATTTTACAGTGCTTCACTATATCAGGTAACGTCAGCGCCATCATGGCCTATATTAGGCAAAATGCCGGGGCTGGCTATAAAACAACCGCTATTGCAATGTATACAACACTTGCGATGGGTGTGTTTATTTTCGGTTCGATCCAACTTGGAAAGTGGATGTATATTACGCTCGAAATTTCCGGATTTTATGGCATGGCGGTGGTGAGCCTAATTGGCGCCTTGGTGGCGTTCACCGTTATCCTATACAAATTTTATACGCATGAAGGTGTCGCCGCAGAAAATGCTTGATTGCTACTCATCATTGACGGGCTGCTTCTTGCTTCGTATGCCAGTTTACGAATTTTCGTAAACTTGGAAATGCAGCTAGGCTATTCCAGGAAACGCTCTTGAATCAATTGTGCTTAGTTTTCGGCTCGTGCCGCCGCTTGCTTTGCTCACACCAACTTTTGAGCAACGGGCACGCATTTATGTGATGGGAATTGGCATGAATACAACTGCGATTGATGCGCGTGCCGGCGCTTTAGCCTAATTGTGGAAACATTAAGGACAAGACAAGCCCCATGCCTTAAAATGGTACATCGCTAATCACCTGGAGAATGGCACATGAACAACGACACCGACTTTGACACCGCGCTGGATAATATCGATTTTGATGCGATTGAAAAGAAAAATGCCGAGCTGATCAAAAAGATGGATGAAAACTTGCCCGAAGCAGATGACGATTGCGGAGACGCCTGCAAAATCTAGGTGTGCGCAATGCCAGTAAAAAACGACGCTCTGTAGCGTCGTTTTTTTGTGCCTTTATGGCGTATGCCATATGAACTCTTTCCTGTGAAAGGTCCGATTGTAATCATAGACCCAAAAGAACGCCGACGCCGATAATCGCCAGCACCAGCGCTGCAATCGCCGTATAGACGTAGTTGCGTGCGTGTGCGAACATCACCAGCATAAGTGCGACGCGAATAATCGGCAACAGCACAAAAATCACCACGCCAAGCGTGATCAGCGCCTGGCCGGTCTGGACCAGGTTCGGGGCGCCGTCGATTTGCGTCAGGGCGCCAAGCATAATGCCGATCATAATCACTGCTGAAGCGATCAGGGTGCCATACCACAGCAGGCCCGCGATGATGCCATCGTGACGGTCTGGTTTGTTGATCAACGAATTCATGAGCCGGCCCCCCACAGATGGATGTCCAGCGCGCTCATCAACATTTGGATTGCAAGAGCGACAAGAATAACAGCGAACAGAATGCGCAGCTTGTCAGCGGGCAGTTTCATCAGCAGGCGGGCGCCGGCCAGTGCGCCGACCACTGAGCCAAGTGCAACAGGCCCGGCGATGTTCATATCAATGTCGCCGCGAACAAGATAGGCGCCGCCACTTGCCGCTGCCGTGACGCCAATCATAAAGTTGGACGTTGCCGATGACACCTTGATTGGCAGTCGCAAGGCAGTATCCATTGCCGGGATTTTCAGTACGCCGGATCCAATACCCAGCAAGGCCGAGATCACGCCAGCCCCATACATCAGGGAAAGACCCAGGGGAACCCGGGCAACCTGATAGGCCACGTCTTTGCCCAACTGGCGGTCCGGAAAGCTGGAGTGTAAATCCAGGCGACTGGCCAAGCTTTGCGGATCGGACAATATTGCCCGTGCCGGCTCACGCCGCCGCGCCATCATTTGCTGCGCGGATAGAACGAGAATAACGGCGAAAAGCCCATACAGAATCGGCGTTGGAATAATGCCTATCAATAGCACGCCGGTGACTGCGCCGAGCGTGGTCGCGGTTTCCAGGACAATGGCAAGTTTGATGTTAGTGAGGCGTCCTTTCAGAAACGGGGCGGCGCTACCGCAGGAGCAGGCAATCACGGACACGATGCTGGCCGCGATTGCAACGTGAATATCCACGCCGAACGCAATAATGAGGATGGGTACAATGAAAATGCCGCTTGCCATTCCCAGCATGCCGCCGAGCATGCTGGCGCCGAAAGCGGCGGCAAATAACCAGAACAGGGTCGCTATATCCATGTCTGCACCTCTAATCAGCGTGAACGCCGTGACAGCCGGGTGGCAAAGCGGATGGAGTCGCCCCGGTAGTACAGTTTTTCGTAATCGACGGGTTGCTCTCCGGTGCTATACGACGTGCGTTCTATCAGAAAAATCGGGGCGCCGACGGCAATATGCAGGGCCTGCGCGACATGCCTGTCTGCCACTACCGCCTCCAATTGATAACTGGCCTCCACCAATGGCAGGGCATATTTGTTTTCGAGCAGATCGAATATGGGTTCGACGTCCAGATTGTTGCTGACGACTTTGTCGCCGATCTCCAGGGGCAGATAGGTTTCGTCAAACGACATGGGAATACCATCGGCAAGGCGGACCCGCTCAATCCGATAGACCTGCGTACCCGGCGTAAGCTGCAGTGCCCGGGCCGTTTTCTCATCAGCGGTAACGATGCGCTTATCCAGCAGGCGCGAGGTTGGGTGACGACCCAATACCACCATGTCTTCGGCAAAGCCGGTTAGTTCGGTCAGGGCTTGCGTGATCTTGGGGTGTGTCACGAAGGTTCCCTTGCCGCGGCGGATCTCCACCAGCCCGCGGGCCACAAGATTGTCGATGGCTTTGCGGATAGTGGTTCGGCTCATCTGAAAGCGGGCGATCAATTGCTCTTCGGTTGGCAATTGTGTTCCGGCAACAAGTTTGCCGCTGGAAATTTCCGCCGCCAGTGCGGTTTCGATTTTTGCGTATAAAGGGGTATTGCTGGTGTCGGTCAGTTTCATAGTCAACATCATGACATCATGACGTCATGATGTCCAGAAAAAACGATCAAAGCTATTTGTTGTGTTTATTTCATGTGTATTAATAACGACATGACTTCTCCAGCTCAGTTGTCGCCTGCCGCCCCAAGCCTGCGTCAAGGAAAAATGCAATATGCGAACCGGAGATGCTTATCGGCCGGAGACGGACAGTCAGATTGCGGCGCCCGTTTTCCTTGGCAGGCGACGTTCGACGGGAGATGACTGGATGATGGACGTATTGGTCATTGAATAAGGGATCAATTGGTCAATCAGGCGCTCCAGCCCTTCGATGGAGTCGACATGCGCACGAGCAATAAAGCAATCTTCGCCCGTGACGCGATCACATTCGGCAATTTCAGGGATGTCTTTCAGAAGCTGCGCGACGCGTTGCAACTGGCCCGGGATAGGCCGAATACGCAGCCAGGCCGCGATTGGCAGGCCCAGTGCTCTGGGGTTTATCGTCAGGGTGTAGCCTTCGATCAGACCGGCATCTTCCAGCCTTTTTATTCGCTCCGAAACGCTTGGCGGCGACAGCCCGACAAGACGGGCCAGTTCGGCTGTTGTCGTTCTTGCGTCCTTTACCAGCGCATCGAT
>DATGQC010000056.1:0-5060 GCA_035304425.1 Advenella sp. | reverse complement strand
ACAGTGCCATCCGGCGAGAAAGAGTTTGAAATTGTCTCTGTCGAGTACAAGTAAACTGCATATCGTTATGCAGCGTTCCCGGGTGTCATAGGGCACGAGCCGGAATCGGTTGCTCAGCAAGCCTGATGCACCGGTAGCATCAAAAAAAGCCGCAGAAAAATAGTCCTGCGGCTTCTTTTTTTGTATGGCGGTAAAAATGGTTATCTGCCGCCGCGTCTGCCGGTGCGAGGCGCAGTCGCATTGCGGCGACCGGCCCGCAGGGATAGGGCGCTGCCGGCGCGTCTGGGGATGCCGTGTGCTTCGGCGCCGCCGGGGCGTGCCGCAGGAGCCCGGGCGGGCTTGCGTGCCGGCGTGCCTGCCAGTTCGTCGTTGCCTCGCGCCTTGCGCGGCGTCTTGCGGTCTTTCAGTGTCTTGCCCGCAGCCAGCAGCTTTTTCGGCGTATGGGGCTCATTGGGAAGTCGGCGGCTGCGTTCGACGGGTTCTTCGGCTTTTTGCTCCCAGCGACGGTTTTGTGAGCCGTGTCGATATAAAATAAGCGTTTTGCCGACGTGACCCACTGCGGCACACGATAATGAATCACAGATAGTGTCGAGCATCTCAATACGCGCGGCGCGGTCATCTCCGGCAACGCGCACCTTGAGCAGGCCATGCGCGGTGAGGTTCATGTCAATTTCTTTCAGCACCGCTGGCGTAAGGCCCTGATCGCCGATCAGGACTACCGGTTTCAGCGGATGGGCGGCAGCGCGGAGTTCGCTGCGCTCTTTTGATGTCAATTCTAGGGTAGGCATAAGGTAATCAGGGCAATGGCCAAAAAGAAATTCTCGAAAGAATGGATACATCAGCATATCAATGACCCATACGTGAAAATGGCCAAGCAGAAAGGCTATCGGGCACGGGCAGCGTTCAAGCTGATTGAGATCCTGGATTCGGAAAAACTGATGCGGAAAGGAGATATTATAGTCGACTTGGGGTCTACCCCCGGCAGTTGGTCGCAGGTTGCGCGCGAAAGGCTCACTGGCGAGGGTGGAGTGTTGCAAGGCCGCGTCATTGCGCTGGACCTGCTGCCGATGGAGCCGATTGCCGGCGTTGAATTCATCCAGGGCGATTTTCGTGATGACGCGGTGCTCGCAACCCTAAAGGATAAGGTGGGCGAGCAGCAGGTTAACCTGGTCATGTCGGATATGGCGCCGAACCTGTCCGGCGTCAGTTCGGCCGATTCCGCCCGAATCCAGCACGTATGCGAGCTGGCCATGGCTTTTTCCCTGGAACATCTGACGCCCGACGGCGCCTTGATCGTCAAGGCGTTTCACGGCAGCGGCTTTTCCCAAATTGTGCAGATGTTCAAGCAGCACTTCAAGCGCGTTGTGGAGCGCAAGCCCAAGGCGTCGCGGGACAAGTCCTCTGAAACCTTCTTGCTGGGGCGCGGTCTAAAGCATCCGGATAACCGGCAGTTCTGAATCGGTCGCTTCGGCCCTTTGCCCGCCTCATGAGGCGGCAGGCACGCGACAGTCTGTCGCAGGCATTCTTGCATATTGCCGATTGTCGCGTTGCAGGACAGCGGCCGTTGCGATATACGTCGGCTGCTGATGCGATGCCAGGCCCCAGGCTGGTTCAGACTCATGTTATCGGGAAAAAAATGCGGGATAGCGCTTGGAAACCGGGTTTTTGCCCCAATTTAATGGTTGTGAGACTGCCCGGTTCCGCAAGCCGGGACAACGACTTGCTGCAGTAGCCGTAACGCGTCCGGAAGCAGTGAAAACCGACGTCTTTTGCTGGTTAATAGCCGGAAACGGCGGGTAATGGTTTAATTTATTTTTAAGCCGGTTGTAAAGCCTCTTTTTTTTATCAATAGGTTAGAATCATATGAACGGGGTAAAGACGCTGCTTTCAGGGTCATTTGCCATTCATCGCAGGAGTCAGATTGTTGAATAATTCTTTTTCAAAATTCGCTATCTGGGTGGTTGTAGCGCTGGTACTTTTTACAGTATTCAAGCAATACGACGGCGCAGGTCAGGTCACAGAAGGCGTGAGCTACAGCCAGTTCATGTCTGACGCCAAGCAGGGCAAGGTGTCCAGTGTAGAAATTCAGGGTAATACCCTGACGGTCACGCCCAGCTCTGGCACGCGGCCCTATACGCTGACGGCGCCCAATGACCTGTGGATGGTCGGCGATCTCGTGCGCGAAGGTGTGAAAGTCACCGCCAAACAGCCCGAGCAGCCATCATTCCTGCTTAGCGCGCTCATTTCCTGGTTCCCCATGCTGCTGCTGATCGGCGTATGGTTCTTTTTCATGCGCCAGATGCAGGGTGGCGGCAAGGGCGGCGCCTTCAGTTTCGGCAAGTCTCGTGCCCGCATGCTCGACGAAAGCACTAACCAGATCACCTTCGCCGATGTGGCCGGTTGTGACGAGGCCAAGGAAGACGTCAGGGAACTGGTAGATTTCCTGCGTGAGCCTGCCCGCTTCCAGCGCCTGGGCGGACGTATTCCTCGCGGTGTGCTGATGGTCGGCCCTCCCGGTACAGGTAAAACGCTGCTGGCCAAGGCCATTGCCGGCGAAGCCAAAGTGCCTTTCTTCAGTATTTCCGGTTCCGATTTCGTGGAAATGTTCGTAGGCGTGGGCGCATCGCGTGTGCGCGATATGTTCGAAAATGCCAAGAAGCAGGCGCCTTGCATTATTTTCATCGACGAGATCGACGCCGTTGGCCGCCAGCGTGGCGCCGGCGTGGGCGGTGGCAATGATGAACGCGAGCAGACGCTGAACCAGATGCTGGTGGAAATGGACGGGTTTGAATCCGGCCAGAGCGTGATTGTGATCGCTGCAACCAACCGTCCCGACGTGCTCGATCCTGCATTGCTGCGTCCTGGTCGTTTTGACCGCCAGGTTGTGGTCAGCCTGCCCGACGTTCGTGGTCGCGAGCAGATTCTGAACGTGCATATGCGCAAGGTTCCCCTGGCTCCTAACGTAGAGGCTTCGGTCATCGCGCGCGGCACCCCCGGGTTTTCCGGCGCTGATCTTGCCAATATCGTGAACGAAGCAGCTTTGTTTGCCGCGCGTCGCAATGGCCGTACCGTCAATATGATGGATTTTGAAAACGCCAAGGACAAGATCATCATGGGGGCTGAACGTCGCTCCATTGTCATGCCCGAGGAAGAACGTAAAAATACGGCTTACCATGAATCCGGTCACGCGATTGTGGCCCGCATGCTTCCCAAGACCGATCCTGTGCATAAAGTGACCATTATTCCACGTGGTCGTGCGCTGGGCGTCACCATGCAATTGCCTGAAGGCGACCGTTACAGCATGGACAAAGAGCGTTTGCTCAATACCATTGCCGTATTGTTCGGCGGGCGCATTGCAGAAGAAATCTTCATGAACCAGATGACTACGGGCGCGTCCAACGACTTTGAGCGCGCGACAGCGATTGCCCGCGATATTGTGACTCGTTACGGCATGACCGAATCGCTGGGTCCCATGGTTTATGCCGAAAACGAAAATGAAGTGTTTCTTGGACGCAGTGTCACCAAGACCACTCATGTGTCCGAGGCAACCATGCAAAAGGTTGACGCGGAAATCCGCAGCATCATTGATGAGCAGTATTCCGTCGCACGCAAAATCATCGAAGCCAACAGCGATAAAATGCATATCATGGCCAAGGCGCTGCTGGAGTGGGAAACCATCGATGCTGAGCAAATCGGCGATATCATGGCCGGGCGCCCGCCGCGTCCGCCGGAAGCGCCTGAACCAGCGGGCGACTCCTCCGATACGCCACCGCCTTCATCAGGTCCTGCCCGGAAAGATCCCGGTAGCGATAAGGCAACAGTGACTGCCTGATTTAATGCTGTATTTTTCATGAATCATTCCACATTCATTTGCGGGCGCTTTGAGCTTTCACTCAAGCGCCCGCTTGTCATGGGCATCGTTAATGTGACGCCCGATTCCTTTTCCGATGGCTCTGCCCATTTTTCAACGGATGCCGCGACCGCGCATGCGCTGTCGCTGCTCGAGCAGGGCGCCGATATGCTGGACATCGGCGGCGAGTCTACCCGCCCCGGCGCCGATGCGGTCTCCGAGGAAGAAGAGCTCCGGCGCATCATTCCGGTGATTCACAATCTGCGTGATTGCGGCAAACCTGTTTCCGTTGACACCTTCAAGCCTGCAGTCATGCGGGCCGCTCTGGCGGCGGGCGCTGATCTGGTCAATGATATTTATGCCTTACGCATGCCCGGTGCCCTTGAGGTCGTGGCAGCCCATCCCAATTGCGGAGTATGCCTAATGCATATGCAGGGTGAGCCCAAAACCATGCAGGCTGCGCCGCAGTACCAAAATGTGACTGACGAGGTATACCGGTTTCTGGGCGAGCGCAAAGCGGCGGCGATGGCTGCCGGTATTGCTCCCTCCCGCATTTGTCTGGATCCGGGATACGGTTTTGGTAAGACAGTGCAGCAGAATTATCAACTTTTACGTGAACAGGATAGGTTGTCCGGTTTACACTCACCGTTATTAATCGGTTTGTCCCGTAAAACCATGATTGCCGCGGTTACGGGCCGGGCCCCGCAGGACCGCGTTGCGGGCAGCATTGCCGGCGCGCTGGCTGCTGCAAATCGTGGCGCGGCCATCATACGGGTACACGATGTCGCACAAACTGCAGATGCCCTCAAAGTGTGGGCGGCCACAGAACAAGGAGAAATTCATGGGGCGTAAATATTTCGGAACTGATGGAGTACGTGGTGAAGTAGGGGGTCCGGTCATCAATGCGGAGTTTGCATTGCGACTGGGCTATGCCGCAGGACGGGTATTGTCAAAGAGTTACAAGGATAGCGCGCGCCCCATGGTGCTCATCGGCAAGGATACGCGCATTTCCGGCTATATGCTGGAGTCGGCGCTGGAAGCCGGCCTGGCTGCTGCGGGTATCGACGTTTATCTGGCGGGACCCATTCCGACCCCGGCCGTCGCGTATCTGACGCGCGCATTGCGCCTGACTGCCGGCGTAGTGATTAGCGCTTCCCACAACGCCTACCAGGATAACGGGATCAAGTTTTTCTCCGGTAACGGGATGAAG
>DATGQC010000055.1:0-5893 GCA_035304425.1 Advenella sp. | reverse complement strand
GACCTTGAGATCTGGGACATGGCCAGGATTTTCTCAGCCCATGATGTCATCAAACCGCAAGAGACACGGTCCTTCATGATCAAGATGCTTGAGGTACAGGAGCGCCGGCTGTCTGGCGGCGTCGGGGAAAGAATAATGCGCAGCTGGCCGACCAGCTTTTGATGGTCTACTGCTATTAACAGAATAAGGAGGGTGCGAGTGAACCCAGCAAGTTTGAATGAGAAGGCCGGCAAGGCGCTTCTCGCGCAGTTCGGCATTGATACGCCGCAATCGTTCGTTGCAGACAATGCCCAGGATGCGCGCAAGCGCGTCAGCGCCCTTCGGGCGCCGTATGTGGTCAAGGTTGTGTCGGGCGACATCCTGCATAAATCGGACGCCGGTGGTGTTACGCTAGGCCTGCAGAGTGCGGAACAGGTGGCCCAGGCGATTGATCGCATGAGCCGTCTGCCCGCCATCGTTGACGCTAAGATCGACGGTTGGCTGGTCGAGGAGATGATTCCATCTGGCCTGGAAATCGCGATTGGCGGATTCTATGATCCTCAATTTGGGCCGATGATCATGCTTGGCGCAGGAGGGATCTATATCGAGCTTTTGAAGGATGTTACGTTTCGTGTATGTCCTGTCTCGGAACTTGACGCCCGCAATATGGTAGACGAGTTGCAAAGTGCCCGGCTCTTTGATGGTTTCCGGGGCGCAGCCGCCTACGACAGAGAGAGGCTGGTTGATGCATTGTTGAAAATCGGCGGTGAATCAGGGCTGTTCATGACACACCAGGAAGAGATCGAGGAAATCGATATTAATCCGCTGATTCATACCGGAGACAGGCTGGTGGCGGCGGACGCGCGATTCATTTGCCGAAAACCCGACCGCGCGTCGCTTCCACGTATTGAGCGGCGCAGCGATCAGCAGGTGCTGGAACATTTCAGGCCGCTTTTTTTTCCGAAAACAGTGGCGGTTCTGGGGGCGTCAACAAAGGATGTGACGATCGCCAACACCTTTATCCGCCGTCTGCGCGAGTTCGGGTTTGACGGGGATATTTACCCGATACATCCGACAGCGCCAGAGATCGAGGGGATCAAAGCGTATCCCGGTCTCGCTGATGCGCCGTCAGATGTCGACTACACCTACGTAGCCATCGGCGCAGATCGCATTTGTGCATCGATTGACGTTGCCCCGGGTAAATGCCGCTACGTACAGATCATCAGTTCTGGCTTCGAAGATACCGACGAAGGCAAACGGGAACAAGCCCGACTGCTTGCAACGGCCCGCCAGGCAGAGATCCGCCTGCTGGGCCCAAATTGCCTGGGAACGTATTCACCGGCAGGCCGGCTCACCTTTCCAAAGGATGCGCCAACTGAAGCAGGAGCGATTGGCGTCGTCTCGCAGTCGGGCGGGCTGTCTACCGATATTATCAAGCGCGGTCAGTGGCGCGGTCTGCGTTTTAGCGGACTGGCAACCATCGGCAATAGTGTCGATGTCAAACCGGTTGAACTTCTTCACTATTACCTTGCCGATCCCGCGACCCGGGCGATAGGCATGTATATCGAAGACGTCAAGAACGGCCGTGAACTTTTCGAAGTGCTTCGCGCCACGCCTTACCCGAAACCCGTAGTGATTCTTCGCGGGGGAGCCACGCAGCAAGGGCAGCTGGCGGCCCAGTCCCATACCGGGGCTTTGGCATCGGGTCAGGAGGCATGGGACGCGCTTGCAAAACAGACGATGGTTGAACTGGTGGACACCGTAGACGAGTTCATTAACCTGCTCTTGGCGCTGCAGTTCCTTGCCTTGCGAAAAACGACGCCTACGACCGATGTAGTGCTGTTTGGTAACGGCGGAGGGTCCAGCGTCCTTGGTGCAGACGCCTTTGCCCGTTCGCAGCTCAATGTCGCGCCCTTTGCTTCATCCGTCGTGCAGGATCTGGAGGCGCTGGGTTTTCCCCCTGGAACGAGTGTGCTGAATCCGATTGATACCCCGGTAAGAAGTCTGCAGGAGAAGGACGGGTTCATCGCAAAGGAAATTCTGGATATTGTTTATGAGAAGGCAAGGCCTCACGCAATCGCCATGCATCTGAATCTGGCGGCCTTTGTCGGTCGCGGAACCAGTAATCCGCTGGCCAACCTGATTTCCGTGATTACCGAAGTGCGGTCAGAACGGGGTGACGATATTCATTTTCTGCTTGCACTCAGAAGCGACCGTTCTGAAGCACTGGACGCCATGCGCCGCGAGTATATCGAGATCGCGCGTCAGGCCGGTATTGCGGTTTATGATGAAGTCATAGACATGGCGCGCGTGCTTCGGGCCGTGAGCAATCTGGAGGACCGGCTCATTACTCGCATACAAGCGCAATCGAACCCGCACCTGGCCGATTCGTCCCGAACCGCCGCCTTGGTTTAGTATGCGTGGCAGCGATCTTCGGGCCGTGCCTCATAAGTGAACTGCGCTTCGATTACCGCGCTTGCCCGTCTTTATACTGAACCAGAATATGCCACTCGGCATAAACTGATGGTCGCGGCGCATGCTCGGCTTGTACCGCGACCTCCCAGGTACACCGTGCATGCGCTGGCCTGGTTTCGGTGACCTGCCTCAACGCAAAACCGGCCGATACCCGCGAGCCTGCCATAACCGGCGCAGTGAAGCGGATCTTGTCGAACCCGTAGTTCAAGGCCATGACGGCGCCCGGGAAGGCGATGCAGCTTGTCTGCCAGTACGTTAGCAGCGATAACACAAGAAAACCGTGTGCGATCGTATGCTGATACGGCGACTGCGTTTTCGCCCGTGCTGGGTCGACATGAATCCATTGATGATCGTGCGTCACTTGCGCGAATTGATCAATCATCTTCTGATCAAGCAGCAGCGGCGCTGATGTGATCGCCGGCTGTCCGACAAATCGGGCAAGCGAGGCAACGCAATCGAAGTTCTGTATGGCGCAAGCACTGGATGAGGTTGTCGTCATGGTAAGAATGTAAGTAAGCAGGGCGTGCCGGAAGGCTGCACAGGAAGCGGCGCAGGCGGCATCCCGGTCCCCTGCGGGTAGCCGATAGCCATTCCATCCTTAAGGGTGGCGTGTGGCTATGTCGCGCGCCTGTCTGCCTGGCGCGTCTGACGGTATGCCTGCGCCTTGGCGATCTCATGGCGTAACTGGTCGAATCCGGTCGCCGGTACCATTTCGTCCTGGCGATCGGAAATGGCTTCAAGCCGATCCAGCAACACGTTGGCCGAGCGTTCGTTCTCGTGCAGATAGATGCCGTTTGTCATGGTGATATTTGCCTGTTCTACACTTCCTGCGCCGGCCATCAGAATGGTGCGGTTAGGCGCGTTGTCTGCGACCAGCGCGACCAGCGCCGGGCTGACTGATGCCGGGGACAGCATGTCCAGGGTTTGCTGCTCCAGCAGGCCTTCGGTCATGGCCGTGGCCGCCGTGGGAGCAAGGCAGTTCACATGCACGCCATGGCGTTCGCCTTCCTGTGCCAGCGTCTGCATCAGGCCGACCAGCGCCATCTTGGCGGCGCCGTAATTGGCCTGTCCGAAATTTCCGTAAAGCCCCGAGGAAGAAGTCGTCATCACGATGCGACCGTAGTTCTGGTCGCGCATCCTGTTCCACACGGCGTGAGTGCAGTGTACCGACCCCATCAGATGTACATCCAGCACCAGCCGGAAGTCCTCCAGGGTCATCTTGGCAAAGCTTTTATCACGCAGGATCCCTGCATTGTTCACCAGAATATCGACACGCCCCCACTGCGCTATTGCCTGTTCGACCATCGCCTGAACCTGTTCTGGATCAGTGACATCTGCGCCATGAGCGATCGCTTCTCCGCCGGCCGCTGTAATGGCCTGGACAACGGCTTGTGCATCCGAATTTGGCTGATCTGCGCCCATGTCGTTGACCAGGACCCGGGCGCCGTGGCGGGCCAGTTCGAGTGCGTGGGAACGACCAAGACCGCGGCCTGCGCCGGTCACAATGGCAATGCGGTTGTGTAGAAGTGGTGTCATGAAGTCTCCGTGTTATGCAAATGATCAGGGGGTCGTGAATGTTGCCATGTCGGCGTCGGTCCGAATGACCCCGGCGCGTTCAAGCTGCGCGATTGCTTCATCGCTCAATCCTGCCCGTGCCAATATCGAACGAGTATTCTGGCCCAGTGCGGGGGCACCGTCAACCGTGGGCGCGCCATCCTGGTCGAAAGCGAAGCCGATTCCCCGGGTGCGCACCTGGGCGTTGCCTTGCTGGAAGCGGTATTCAGGAAGGCCGACGCAGTCGGTGGTATCGACTTCATGAAGAAACTCTTCGAGTTTCCTGACTCTGGCCGCAGGCACGCCGGCATCGCTGAGCAGCGCTTCCAGCTGTACTGCGCTGCGTGTGGCGAAAGCCGCCTGCAGTTGCGTCGTTACATAATGACTGTCATTGGGCACGACAAAGCCATTGGGCGCGTTAAAGGCAATCAGGTCAAGCGCCCGTGCATCTTCGCACAGCTGCTCAACGCCAATTACGGCAGTCAGTTTGCGGAACTGAGCGGGGGTATTGGCGGCAACAGCCAGCCAGCCGTCCAGGCAGCGATAGGTATCGGCGGCGGGGCTGCCGGTATATCCGCGGTTGCCCACGCGCCGCGTCGGCGTGCCGTCGCTCAGATAGGCGCAACTGTTGGGGTACATAAGCATCAACGAGGCCTGGACCATGGACGCATCAATGTACTGGCCCAGGCCTTCGCGTGTCCGGCGGTGCAGCGACGAGACAATCGACAGTGCCGCCAGCACGCCAACGGCCACATCAATCACCGGAAAGCCAACCTTGATGGGCGGCGCATCGTCTCCTTCACCGGACATCATCATCATGCCGGTCAGGGCCTGAACGACATGGTCGTATGCACCACGCTGCGACCAGCGCCCCTGTTGCCCGAATCCCGAGATAGAGCAGTACACAATATCCGGCCTGACGGCCTTAATACCGGCATAGTCAAGGCCATACCTGGCAACCACGCCAGGCCGGAAATTTTCTATGAAGACGTCGGCCGATGCCGCCAGTGAACGCAGCAGGTCCGCGCCCTGTTGCGTTCGGATGTCCAGCGCCAGAGATTGCTTGCCTGCATTGATGGCGGCAAACCCGGTGGGTGTGTCGGTCTCTGCGGCGTCCTTCATCGAGCGCAGCACTTCACCGGCCAGCGGTGGCTCCACCTTGATAACCTCCGCGCCCAGTTGCGCCAGATAGAACGACGCAAGGGGGCCGGCGATGACATGCGACAGATCCAGTACACGGACGCCTTCTAGCGGTTTGGACATGTATGACTCCGATCAGCCGACGGTCACGCCGGCAAGTTTGATGATATTGACCCATTTCTGATATTCGCTGCGCACGAACGCCGCGTCTGCTTGCGGGCTGGCGCTATGGGCCACGTTAATCCCGCCAGCGGCAAATTGACGCCTGATGGATTCATCGGTCAGCGCCCGGGTGGTCGCGTTGTAGAGGGTATTGACCGCCTCAACGGGGGCGCCTTTTGGCAGCCAGAAATCAAACCAGAATTCCTGAACCGCCAGATCGCTCTGCAAGACATCGTGCAGTGTGGGAACGCCAGGCAGCTCGGCCAAGGGCTCGCGACTGGTCACCGCCAGCGCCCGCAGCTTGCCGCCCTTGGTCTGGGGAATGGCGGTGCCGGCGATCGTGAAAGCAAACTCCGTATCGCCGCGTAGCAGCGATAGCGGAATTTCCACCGATCCTTTGAATGGCACGTGCGTCGCCTTCGCCTTGAGCAGGGACACGAAGGTGGCGCCGCCAAGATGCGCCGCCGAGCCTACCCCGCCGGAGCCGTAATTCATTTTTCCGGGATTGGCCGTGAGGGCGGCAATCAGGTCCTGCACGGTCCGGTACGGCGAGGTGGCTGCCACCACCAGCACGCTGGGGGAC
>DATGQC010000054.1:0-3400 GCA_035304425.1 Advenella sp. | reverse complement strand
TAAGGGTCACGCGCATGCATATGGCGCGTGACGATCAATCAGGAGATTTTAACGTCGAAACCTACGCCTGCCCCCACGCCGAGGCCGACTGAAGAAATAAACGCGTCCGAATCTGCCTCGAATCTGCCTCGAATCTGCCTCGAATCTGCCTCGAATCTGCCTCGAATCTGCTTTGTGCCTGCTTTGTGCCTGCTTTGTGCCTGCTTTGTGTCTCTCTTGTGTCTCTCTTGTGTCTGTCTTGTGCACGCCCTGCGTGCGTAATATGTCCGCCTGACGCCTGCCGTACCCACGACCGGCAACAACCACCGCCCTCATGCCGCGCCCCAGTACGCCAGCGCCAGACAACCTTACACACAGCTGAAATATCATGCTAATCTTATTTTTTACAGGCACGCAACAACTGACGGTATCAAACGGATCGGCCATGTACGGCTCACACCCGCTGTATCACGCCCATTCGCGGCGACAGGTTAGCAATGCGATTGCCCATCGGCATGGATTTGAACCGTCAGCCGACAGCCTGGCATGATGCAAGTCCGGGCAGGCGCTTTTTTTCACCAGCGGCCCAGTCTGCCTGGGCTGATGAATGACGGCCGGGCCGGCGCCTTGATGGAGTACGTAGCGTGCACTGCCACAGGCATTAGAAAACTGCACGGCATAGGCCCGGCGCACCGGTGCGCTTCGGTCCGGATATCCAACAAAAAATATGGAAACAATACTGGAGAATTTAACCGCTTTTGATGGACGCAACAAACTGATTGTTGCCGATCTCGAAATCGACCTGAACACCAGTCAGGTGAGACGCTCGGGCGTGATCATCGCACTGTCGGTCACTCAATTTCGCATCCTGCTCTATCTGGCCGCCTACCCGGGAACCATCATCTCCAAAACAGCACTGAACACCGTTTTGGACAAAACGCCATCTTGCCTGACGTCCAACGCTGTGGATGTGCACATCGCACGTTTGCGTCGCAGAATCGATCAGGATTTTTTCCCGAATCTGATTCATACCGTTCGGAAAAAAGGCTATGTTCTCTCGGAAAGAAACCAGAAAAAAGAAATGCATTCAAAATAAAAAGTTCATTCCCCCAGCGCACAACCCTATCTATTGCACGTCACGCGAGCGGAAGCAACCGGCATGCGCGCACGCGCATCAGAACCCGGCGTCCTGCATAACGCGCCGCCACAGCCCACAAGCGCACCGACCATTGCGCACCGCGCCACCAGCATAGCGCCTGCGGCCGACGCCCAGAGGCCAACACACTAACTGCCACACCCGCACGCCCGACGTCGCGACCAGCAGCGACAAACGCATCGCACCTACCGCATGATCAGCACAGGCACCGGGCTGGTTCTCAATAGCGTGGTCGTCAGGCTACCGACGATAAGCTCGCGAATTCGCGAGTGCCCGTAGGCGCCTATCGCCAGCAAATCGATAGTATTGGACAATATATAATCCACGATTACCGTCTCGGGCGCACCGCCCAGCACGGTCACAACCGGCTCAAACCGCATCGTGGTCAATGCTGACTGCGCCCAGTCCATATGCTCTCTGGCCTGATCCGAATCCTCACCAACGTACAGAACATGACATTGCAGATCGGACAATAGCGTACTACCAGCCAGGCGCTCCACCATTTTCCGCGCCGTATCACTCCCATCAAACGCAACCAGGAAACTGCCGGGCGCACGAAACGACCCTGCGACAACAAGCACCGGCAAGTCGACCGACCTGACGATCTTCTCTACATTGTGATCAAAATAGCTGCGATGCCCGCCCTTGGCCTGCGCATGCTGCCCCAGGATAATCAGCCTGGCTTCGTCCTGCAGCGCCAGCAGACTTTGCGTCAATACGCCATGTCGCTGCCGCGCCTCAACAGCCGTCAAGCCTGCCGCCAGCGCACGGCTTCTGACTGCCTCCAGAATATTTTTTCCATGCAACTGGGCCAGCTTGCTACGCTGCTCATCAAGTTCGCTCAATTGGGCCAGCAGCATATCATGGGCTTCAAACCCGACACTGCCGCTCAAATCAACAATCGATGCCTTTTCCGGATGCCTGTCCAACACGTGCAGAAAAGCAATGGGAATATTCAAACGCTGCGATGCCCAAATGGCATAATCGCACACGGCAAGTGTGTGCCTGGCGCCATCAACGCACGCAATAATCTTTTTCATCTGCGTCTCCCTGTGAATGGCGCGCCAGTTTGTCAGCGGCGTCCCGCTTATCGTGAACAGCAAAGCGAGCCACCAGCGTAATGCCGGCCTGGTCCGGGCCTTTAATCGTGACTGCCGCGCCCTCGCGCCGGAATCTGAGTATGACCGTATTCAGCGCAGCAATTGCTGTAACATCCCCAACGTTGGCAACACGCAAGCCAATGGCAACCTCATCCACCACTCCCCGGACATCAAATTATGAAATAAACGACTGCGCCGAGGCAAAGACAGCCTGGCCTGCCACATGATAGATTCTGGATGCCTCGCTGCCGGTTTTAACCGAAGTCACGCTTAGCACCAGCCCCACTTTATGAGCAAGGTTGAATTCGGAAAAAGACGACCGCAAAAAAACCGCATATTGGGATGCGACTTCAGCGCAAAAAGCGCAGACAGAAGAGCGGCAGATGGATGAACCGATTACAGGGATCTGTTTATTTTATTGGAAAAATAATAGAATTGCGCTCGCAGACATCTGCGGCTTTTCAGGATGCGTGCGCGATCGGGCTGCGGCAAGCCTAGCATATTCGCAGCCCGGGCACGGCATTGATCACAGACACACCCCATGATGCAACGGGCGCCATCAACAGAGGCGCTCCGTTACCGCCCTCATTTACACTACCGGCCCTCTTTCTGAATGGCAAGCGCAGGCGCTGCTGTACGCCTGGCCAGCATCAGCGCAACAACAGCCAATCCCAATGGTATAAAAGACACCCACAACACCGTATTCCAGCCATAGGCGCTAAGCAGCCCGCCGGAGGCAAAAGAACCCGCGGCCATCAACCCAAACACAATAAAGTCATTGAGCGACTGCACACGGGTTTTCTCTTCCGGCCGGTGACACTCAAGCACCAGCGCAGACGCCCCCAGAAATCCAAAGTTCCAGCCCAGCCCAAGCAAGATCAGCGTTGCCCAAAAATGCGCAACGTCGATCCCTCCCAGGCCGACCGCAGCAGAGATACCCGTAAGCAGTAAACCTGCAGCGGCCACGCGACTGGCGCCAAAGCGGGCAATCAAACTCCCCGTGAAGAAACTGGGGGCATACATGGCAATCACATGCCACTGCAACCCCAGATTGGCAGCCTCTTGCGAATGCCCGCAAATATGCATCGCCAGCGGTGCGGATGTCATCAGAAAATTCATTAACATATAGGCGACCGCGCCACTGATCGCCGCTGCGATAAATCGG
>DATGQC010000053.1:0-4646 GCA_035304425.1 Advenella sp. | reverse complement strand
ATTCCATTCCCATCGGGCAGACCCAGGTCAATTAATGCCAACGCAATCTGAGAATAGTCTATATGACATTTCACCTGGGCGACAGAACACGCAAACCGCAAGGCGTCGTCCGCATAGCCGATATCTAAAAGAATCGAACGCAGGCGTTGTTGCATAACGCTATCGTCTTCAACAATCAATACCGGAGCCATCAGGTTCACCACGCATAGCCTCATTGGGATAGGTTTTATTCTTTATATGGCTTCAGTGTCGCACTGAAATAGCGCCGGAGCTTATTGTACAAAATGTAACAGCTTTGCAAAATCACTAGTTCTAGTGATGTTAATAAATACACCAGGATGCTTTAATTTTTGTTGTTTTATTAACGTTTTGTTGCTTTTGCTGGCAAATAAGGATGGGCGCAGGAAGGACCAGGCGTGGAGAATACAGGCAAATACGAAATTCATACCCCAATCGTCCAGGCCGGTTCTGTTCCAGACTGGGCTTATCAATGCGCAATGAATTTGCTCACATATCCTGCTGATCAGGCGATATCCAGGCAATTAGCTTTCATGGGCGAGCAGATTGGCGCCGACAGAGCGTGGATGCTTGAATATCATGCGGACATGCTGCGCTTCCGGAATACTCATGAATGGTGTCGAGGCCAAACAAAGCCATTTGTGGGGCAGCTTCAGGATGTTCCGACAACGCTGATGGCCTGGCTGCACCGGTACATGATGAAAGGGCAGACGGTGATGATGCACGATGTCGGCAGCCTCCCATGGACCGCCAAGGCTATCCAGGTCGAACTCCTTCGCCAGGGAAACAAAAGCGTATTGAATGTGCCGGTATGCCATAACAAGAATCTGTACGGCATCATCGGTTTCGACACCACTGTCAGGCATAAAACGTGGTCGGCCGCCGAGGCCTGCGCTTTATATCATTGCGCAAACCTCATTGGGCAGGCCAAGTTTTCGCAAAGACGGCATCAAAGCGACGCCGCCGAATACCCAGGCGCTGCTCCGGTCATTTACCTGAGCACACGGGGCATGGTGCGGGGCACCTCGCCTGAATCTATCGTTGGCGTGCGCTCAGCAGGAAATTACAGCGAAGTTTGGCTCGAGAACGGTTCAATGGTACTGGACTCGCGCGCGCTGGGTGTCTGGGAAGCGCTGTTGCCACCCAGGAGCTTCTTCCGGGTACATCGGACAGCCATCGTGAACGCGTTGCATGTGCTGCAAGTCGATCGAAGACATATCGACAGATGGCAGATCCAGATGCGGTCTGTGGCCAGCCCCTGGCCAGTATCCCGTTCATATCGAAAGCTGTTGCGCCAGCGTATGGGAATCTGAATAACTGACCCAGTGCATCTTTCGCAAGCGAATTGCCATTGGTCATGCCCGCATGTTAGTTCGTCATTGAACCCGTTCATCCCGCTGCATCTTGCAATATGCTTGCGCCAGCATGCTACGCAATGCGACAAAAAGTAATTAATTACGAATGCCTGTATCGACCAAGACAGACAATTGACTAAGTCTGCTGTATTTGATGCGGTATTACTCAACTTTATATGGATAGGTGAAATGGCTACAGTGAATTTAAATATTGGCGGACTTTTTCAGCCAACAACAGCGACAGTGGATCAAAGTCAATATGATGGCAATACACTGTTGAATGTCAATGCATTAAGCCCTAATACCACGTTGAATATTAATAATGCGACGGGCAGCGACGACGTTCTGGAGTTGCAACAGACGATCTCGGTTGGTTTGCTTTCCACCAGTACAGTCAATTTGGGAGAAGATGCGCACGTAAAGCTTTCCGGCCTGGCGGGTGTGAATATCGGTTCGACCTTTAACTACAACCTTTCAGAGGGTTCGACGCTGGAGATGAGTTCAAGCTTTTTGTCGCTGGGGCTCGGTAATACCGTTAACATCGATCTGGGACAGGATGCAACATCAACATTGATCTACGATCCTACCGGACTCAATATTCAACTATCAGATTATCCGACGATTACGGGGGTAACCGCAGGCGATCAGATCAAGGTAGTCGGCGCCACTAGCGGCGAATACGTGAATGGCGATCTGATTTTCAAGAATAACCTGGGCTTTACCATTGGCCGTTTTAACGCCGAAGGTCTGGATCCATCCAAACTGGTTTTCGACGGTGGCTCCATGACGTATGCGTGCTACCTCAAAGGCACACACATTGCCACGCCAGAGGGGGAAGTTAAGGTTGAAACGCTGAAAGCCGGCGACAAGGTGCTGACCGCTTCGGGCGCCATTGCCACCGTCAAATGGCTGGGCCATCGCACCCTGTACAAAAACCGCATTCCCGCCAGGGATGCCGTGCGCGCTTTCCCAATCCTGTTCAAGAAGGATTCCATCGCCGACAACGTGCCGCATCGCGACCTGACATTATCGCCCGGCCACCATGTCGCGTTTGACGGCACACTGGTTCCTGCCATGATGCTGGTCAACGGTCAGACCATTATTCAGCAGTTCGGCACTAAAGTATTTGAATACTTTCACGTTGAACTGGAGCAGTTTGATATTATGCTGGCCGAAAACGTGCCGGCCGAGTCGTATGTCGATACCGGCAATCGCAACATGTTCCAGAATGCAGCTGAAGTGAGCATGAATCCGGATTTCGGCCCGGCCCAGGGCCGCCCTGAAGTGGAAGGGATCAAAGTGGCTCAGCAGGGTCCGGTTGTCGAAGCCATTCGCAAGCGACTGCTGGCGCGCGCTGAAGCGATGACCGGCGCTTCTCGCACCACGGACGCCGCGCTGTGCATCCAAGTCAATGGCCAGATTGTTCACTCTACGCCAGAGTACAGCAAAGAAGGCGTGTATCGCTTTGCGCTGCCAGCCAATGCCGGTGATGTACGCATTCTGTCGCGCGCTGCCGTGGTTCGTGACGTTACGCCGCTGGCGCGTCGTGACCTGCGCCAGATCGGGGTAGGCTTGTCCGGTATTGCGGTGACAACGGCACATGGCCGCCAACAGATCGATCTTGCAGAACCCGCATTGACCGGTTTGAACGCTGCTCAGGATGTCAAGGGCACGACAATGCGCTGGACCAATGGCGCTGCGGTTATTCCTGCTGCCTTGATCAACGCATCGGACGCGGCAACGCTTGAGCTGACCGTACTGCGCACCTATTCTTACTGGGTGGACGCAGAAGTTCAAAGAACAGTAAGCGCGGCCTGATAAGTTCACCGTTTCAAGGTAAATTCAATCTTCCATTGGTCAAATAGACCTTTGGAAGATTTTTTTATGTGGCGCGGTTGCTCCGCACTTAATCCCATATTCCTGCCGAGCTTGTATGCACATGACCTTATTTGTAGCCTATCGTTTCATGATCAGGACAATCAAATTACCAAAAGTCTCATGAGCGGCTGGCTTATCCGGCATTGTGCCAAATAAAGTCATTTGCGCCGCCTGTCACAGTCGAGTGATATTTTCTGGGCGATTTTGTCACAATAGCAAGCGATGAACCGTCAATAAGGTATTGCTACTACTGTAGGGGGAGTGGAACATGGTTTCCAGGTATCGATCAAGGCAAATGCACGCCGGATCAAGCACGGCGTCGGAACCTGACACGACATATTTGCACTTTTTTGAGCAGGAGCGCCCGCGGCTGCTGGGCCTTGCATACCGAATTCTGGGCTCTCGTGCGGAAGCAGAAGACGCGGTGCAGGACACCTTCCTGCGCTGGCAGGCGCTGGATATCGAGGGCATCGAGTCTCCGGGGGCCTGGTTGACAACCGCCTGCACGCGGCGCGCGATCGATCTTCTGCGCGCCTCATATCGCAGCCGTGTCGATTATGTGGGCAACTGGCTGCCAGAACCGGTTCACACGTTCACGGACAATAGTGTAGAGGCGCAAATGGAGCTCTCCTCATCACTATCGACCGCCTTTTTACTAATGCTGGAACGGTTAACCCCGAAGGAACGGGCTGCATACCTGCTCTACGAGATATTTGACATGTCCTACGCCGACGTCGCCTCGGCGCTCGAGGTGAATGAGCCGGCCTGTCGCAAGCTGGTATCGCGGGCCAAATCGCGGATCGGCGACGACCAGGTGAGATATCGGCCTGCGGTGGCACGGCAGGAAGCACTTCTCTCTGCTTTTGAAAATGCGATCCGGACCGGAGATCCTCGCTCTCTGGCCGCTACGCTGGCGAGCGACGTGCGCCTGACCGCCGATGGCGGAGGGAAGGCTGCTGCTGTGTTGGAGATCCTGGAGGGCGAGGCAGTACTACGGTTCCTCACGGACTATCTGCTAAGGTGGTGGCCTGCCTACAAATGGGAATTGGCCGAACTGAACGGATCGAAAGGGCTTGTCTTAAGAGAGCAAGACAGCATCGTAGCCATTGTTTCTTTCGCTTTCGATCATACCGACCGCATTACGGATATTTTCATTGTACGCAACCCAGACAAGCTGGCAGGTTTTGATGCGGTTAAGCTGCAATGAAGGCAAAGGCTATTGAATAAAGAGGACTACCTGTCGGAGTCATTCTATTGAGCATTGATCCCGGTAAAGACATGTCTTGCACCGGGATTTTTTTGCCTGGTAGGAAAGCGATGCAGTTTTTTTCAAAAAAAATCCGGAACGCGTCACAGATGCCTCTGTTCAAACGTCATAAGGGTATGGGAATGTTC
>DATGQC010000052.1:0-6672 GCA_035304425.1 Advenella sp. | reverse complement strand
TATCCCGAGCTGGTCTACTGGACTTATAACTGGCGCAAAGGCGGGGGTTCGGCCCGTATGATCGAAATCAGCAAGCGTGAAGAATTCTATCAGCAGGAATACTGCGGTTGCGTATATTCATTGCGCGACACCAACCGTCATCGCCGCGCTCAGGGGCGCGACCGGATCACAATCGGGGTAAAATTCTACGGCAGGCAGGAAGAAACACTTTAAGCCGGGCATTGTCTAGCCGGCGGTAGCGCCATTTGCAGCAAGCTGCTACCCTGGACGGATCATGAAACCCGGCCTCTGGTTTTCCAACACGGATCAATTCGCTAGTGCAGCCACCGTACTGATCGTGCCAGACCCTGTTAGGCCATCAAACAAAAAAGGACTGAACGCCGTATCCCCCAGGCGTCAGTCCTTTTTTAACGACGTGCGCCATCCAACTCAATTGCCGGACGCCGTCTATCGACAGCCACACATTATCGGGCTGGCGCAGGCCCGGCCCCCGCCGGCGAATTCGCTGACGGGTTGCCGGTATCCCTCTTGGCCGCATTTTCAGAACCACCGGCTGCATGCTCGCTGCCCGGTTGGGTAATAAAGCCCATTTTTTTCAATCCAGACCCTTTTGCCATCGACAGCACCTGTGCCAGTGCTTCGTACCGCGTATCTGCATCTGCGCGGATCCGCAGTTCGGGCTGCGGGTCTTGCTTGCCTTCATTGACGAACATTTCCCTAAGATCACTCTGCTCTACCGGTTCGTCATTCCAGTAAATGGCGCCAGACTTGTCCATCGCCAAATCGATGATGACCGGTTCCTGCTCTACCGGCTTGCTGCTGACCTGCGGCAGATCAATCTTGATCGAATGCGCCATCAGCGGTGCTGTGATAATAAAGATCACCAGCAATACCAGCATAACGTCAATCAGCGGCACCATATTGATTTCGGTCATAGGACTGGCCGATCCATTTTTCTGATCAAAACTTCCAAAAGCCATGGCTATCTCCTGTGTGACTATCGACCGCCGCCGCCTCGCAAACTGCGAACTTTGGGATTGTGGCTTTCAAATTGCTGGCCGGTAGTCACGAACGCGTACAGATCGTGCGCGAATGCATCCAGGCGAGCGAGCATCACGCGGTTTCGACGAACAAAAGCGTTATAGGCCAGCACCGCCGGAATAGCGACAGCCAGGCCAAGACCGGTCATGATCAGGGCCTCGCCCACCGGCCCGGCGATTTTGTTGATGGTAACACCTGCTTCGGCCATGCCGATACCGATCAGCGCATGGTAAACACCCCATACGGTTCCGAATAACCCGACAAACGGTGCAGTCGACCCAATCGAACCCAGCACCGACAGCCCGTTCTCAGCCTGCGCCGTTTCCTCGTCGATCACTTTTTTCATCCGGCGGGCAACAAACTCTGCATTCGTACCCAGTTCGGCCAGATTGCTCGCGCCATAACGACTGTGATGATCGCGTGCATGAAGCGCCTGATCAGCAAGACGTGAAAACGGGTCACGCGCGCCGAATTTGTGAAGATCCTGGTCCACCTGATCCAGAGATTGCGAACTCCAGAAGCGCTGCAGAAACCGGTTTCCCTTGCGCGTTCCGCTGATATTCATTAGCACCTTGACCACTATCAGGTACCAGGTAACCAATGCCATCAAAACAAGAATGCCGAACAGGGATTTGCCCACGATATCGCTCTGCACCAGAAAATCCATGATGCCGGGATTCTGCGGCGCAGTTTCCGTTGTCGCCTGAGCAAGGGCGACCCATGTGGATGACAGCCAGGGGGTAGTCATGATGAATAAATTCCTTTATTGAAAAACAATAGGTATATCGGCAATGGAGTCCCGGGGAACGCCATTTTCTGAATAGGGTTTGAAACGGGCGCGTCGTACCGCACTCAGCGCTGCATCATTGAGTGAGTCATAGGGGAGCGCCTGGCGCAGCGTCGCGCTTTTGACCGTGCCGGCTGTTGAAATATGCACCCTCACAATCACGGTTCCCGATTCGCCACGCATTTTCGCTGCGCGCGGATAGGTTGGCTTCGGCTTGACCAGGTAACTGACCGAGGACACAACCTTGGGCGCCTGGTTAGGCTGTCCACCCGAAGGCTTGGCGTTCGCGCCATTGCTCACCCCAACCGGTTTGAGCGAAATATTGCGGTCAATCTTGATATTGGACAGATTGCTGGCCGGCTTGGCTGCCTGTTTCGGTTCAGGTTTTGGTTCTGGCTTTGGTTTGGGTTTAGGCTTCGGTTTGGGTTTAGGCTTTGGTTCGGGTTTAGGTTTTGGTTCCGGTTTGGGCTCGGGTTTCGGTTCTATTACCGGCTTGGGCTCCGGCTTAAGCTCATACACCGGCTCCGGTACCGGCTCTGGAGGAGGAATGATTTCTTCCTGAACCGGTTCCGGTTCTGGTTCCGGTTCCGGTTCCGGTTCCGGTTGGGGTTCCGGCTGCGCCTCGGGTTCGGGCGCTGGCGCCAGTTCCTCTCCTTTCGGAGGCGGCCGCACGGGTTCGTCGATAATCGTTACCAATATCGGGGCATCTGTCGCCTTGACGATAGGCGGCGTCAGATCCAATGTGCCAAGCCAGGCAGCGCCTGACATTAGGGCCAGCGCTACAGCCATGCCGGTGAGCCGAAAGCTCAGGGGAACCGCCGCGGGAGAATTTGATCCGTTAAACATGCTCAACATACGTGCCTTGTGCAGGCAATTACAGCAGACTGCGCTTGAGGCGGGAACCGCATCCAGCGAAAATACATTAGACAATATGAATGAGGGCCAATGTTGATCTGCAGGTCAGCCTATCATTGTAATAATAACTATTCTCATTTTCAATGAATTTCTTGAACAATCGGCTGAATTGGCGCCGAATACGTAACCGTCGTTTTACAGTCTGGCCGGACCCGTCTCCTGCCGCGCGTGCCAATGGATACACTGTTTTCCTAGTTGACGTGCCAGGCAGATGTCATACCATGCCTGCGTCTTTTTTTGTATCTTTATGTAATAAATTGCCGTCGCACACAATGCCGACTGCAATTTGTTGTGATTTTTCCACAATTCGCGGTAAATAGGCGAAAAAATACCGCCCATGGGCGGTATTTTTTTACACAGCGCAATAAATTATTTGGCTGACACTTCTTTAGCCTGAGGACCTTTAGGACCTTCAGCAACCACGAAAGTCACTTCCTGGTTTTCCTGCAGTGATTTGTAGCCTGTGCCGATGATGTCTGTGTGGTGCACAAACAAATCTTTACCACCAGAGGCGGGCTTGATGAAACCAAAGCCTTTCTCGTTGTTAAACCACTTTACAATTCCTGATTCTGTCGACATGTCGATTTCCTGATATATAAAAAACTGAGATAAAATCCTATCTCTTGGGACAAGACTTCAAGGAGACGACACATGCAAACAGTACCGCTGTAACCAGAAGCCCATTTCGTTCAACCGAAGCACGGCTTCCTTTAACTTGAATATCTTATGTGTGACACTATGTCGGTAAAAACAACCTGTGTCAATGAATATTTATGCGCTGGCGTTAATACAACTGTCATTAAATTTTCATTTATATAAAAAAAGCCCGGGCAATACCCGGGCTTTTGCACTGCAAACTGGCGGCTTTACCCCGCAATATCACTGTTTTCGCGGCTGAACAAAAAAGCGTCGTCCTTTACATCGACCAATACCGTATCGCCCGGACCGAACTGCCCTTCAAGAATTTTTTTGGCCATACCGTTTTCCACATGTTGCTGAATTGCACGTTTCAACGGCCTTGCGCCAAATACCGGATCGAAACCGCTTTTTGCCAGCATTGCCAATGCGGCATCGGAAATATGCAAATGCATATCCTGACCCGCCAGCCGGGTAGCCAGCCGATCCAGTTGAATTCGCGCGATAGATGAAATCTGTGCGCTGTCCAGCGAATGAAATACCACCACTTCATCAATGCGATTCAGAAACTCGGGACGGAATGCCTGTTTCACATCTTCCCAGACCACTTCCTTGATCGCTTCATAAGACTCCCCAGCCATACTCTGAATATGATGCGAACCCAGGTTCGACGTCATCACAATCACGGTATTGCGAAAGTCCACCGTGCGCCCCTGCCCGTCTGTCAAACGGCCATCATCAAGCACCTGCAACAGGATATTGAATACGTCCGGATGGGCCTTTTCCACTTCGTCTAGCAAAATGACGCTATAAGGCTTGCGGCGAACCGCTTCGGTCAGGTATCCGCCCTCTTCATATCCGACATAGCCTGGAGGCGCCCCGATCAGGCGTGCCACGGAATGCTTCTCCATGAACTCGCTCATGTCGATTCGCACCAGATGCTCTTCCGAATCGAACAGGAAGCCCGCCAGGGCCTTGGTCAACTCGGTTTTACCAACCCCGGTCGGCCCCAGAAACAGGAACGATCCATAAGGCCGCGACGGGTCGGACAGGCCAGCGCGCGAACGCCGGATTGCATCTGAAACCAGCGTCACCGCTTCATCCTGGCCTACCACGCGCTTATGCAGGAAAGTCTCCATGCCCAGCAGCTTTTCACGCTCGCCCTGCATCATTTTGGATACAGGTATACCGGTAGCGCGCGAAACCACTTCGGCGATCTCTTCGGCCCCCACTTCGGTACGCAACAGACGTGGTTTGGCTTTACTGGACTCTTCCGATTCAGCGACCTTCAGGCGACCTTCCAGTTCGGGCAGGCGGCTGTACTGCAACTCGGCCAGCTGTTCATACTGTCCCTTGCGCTGAAATTCCGCCATCTGCGCCCTGACTTTCTCGATTTCTTCCTTGATCGACTGCGCACCCTGCACTGCCGCTTTCTCGGTTTTCCAGATTTCCTCGTAATCGTTGTACTCGCGCTGCAGCTTTTCCAGCTCATCTTCGATCGCTTTCAGGCGACGGGCAGAGGCTTCGTCGGTCTCTTTACGCACCGCCTCGCGCTCGATTTTCAGCTGAATAATACGACGATCCAGGCGATCCATGACTTCAGGCTTGGAATCGATTTCCATGCGAATACGCGCTGCCGCTTCGTCGATCAGGTCAATGGCCTTGTCAGGCAGAAAACGGTCGGTGATATAGCGATTGGACAACTCTGCGGCCGCCACAATGGCCGGATCAGTAATATCAACGCCGTGGTGCAGCTCATAACGTTCCTGAAGACCGCGCAATATGGCAATGGTGCTTTCAACGTCGGGCTCGTTGACCAGGACTTTCTGGAAGCGTCGTTCCAGTGCGGCGTCCTTCTCAATGTATTTGCGGTATTCGTCAAGCGTGGTAGCGCCGATACAGTGCAATTCGCCACGCGACAACGCTGGCTTAAGCATATTGCCGGCGTCCATGGCGCCTTCAGCTTTGCCTGCACCCACCATGGTATGGATCTCGTCGATGAAGACGATATTGCTGCCGTCGTCCTGCGCCAGCTCCTTGAGCACGGCTTTAAGGCGTTCTTCGAACTCGCCACGATATTTGGCCCCTGCCAGCAATGCCGCCAGATCCAGCGACAGTACGCGCTTCCCGCGCAACGTTTCAGGCACCTCATCGTTGATAATACGCTGGGCCAACCCCTCTACGATGGCTGTTTTACCCACGCCAGGTTCCCCGATGAGCACCGGGTTGTTCTTGGTACGGCGCTGCAGAATTTGGATGGCGCGACGGATTTCGTCATCGCGGCCAATGACCGGATCCAGCTTGCCCATGCGCGCTCTTTCAGTCAGGTCTGTGGTGTATTTTTTCAGCGCCTGCCGGTTGCTTTCGCCTTCCTGGTCTTCAACCGCTGCGCCGCCACGCACAGCCTCAATGGCCGCTTCAAGGGCTTTTTTCTGCAAACCCGAGTCACGCAAGATACGCCCGGCTTCGCCCTTGTCCTCGGCCAATGCCAGCAAAAACAATTCGCTTGCAATAAAGGCATCGCCCCGCCGGGCCGCTTCCTTGTCTGTTGCCGTCAGCAGCGCATTCAGTTCTCGACTGATCTGCACATTGCCTTCGGCTCCCTGCACCTGAGGCAGCGATTTGATCGCGCTATCCAGAGCCGGGCCGACGCGATTGACTGCGACGCCGGCACGTGCCAGCAGGCTGCCGGCGCCGCTATCAGTGTCGCCCAGCAAGGCAGACAGAACGTGAACCGGCTCAATGTACTGGTTGTCGTTTCGGCCGGCAAGACTTTGGGCGTCAGCAAGCGCCTGTTGAAATTTTGTGGTTAATTTGTCAAATCTCATGATTCTTCCCATGTCATTCATTACGGCCATGCATATATGGCCAGGTTGCTTAATACATAATGGCAACTACCCACATTTCAAGATGTAATACAACACAGTTTTTGACAGAAGATAAAGCGGCTGCCCAAAGAACGATATCACAGCCGGTACAATCAGATTTTAACTGCTTCGACTGACCATTCAATGAATTCAGGCTTTCCTGACACCGCTGCCGAGCGCGACTCCGCCGCTATTAGCCCGCTACCCCAACGTGTCGTGCTGGATACCTGTGTACTCATGTCCACCATTCTGAAGAATCTGCTGCTGCGTCTGGCGCAATCGGGCCTGTTCGAACCGGTCTGGGCCGACTATATCGGCCAGGAATGGCGCCGCAACGCCAGCCGCGTCTGGGCGGTGTCAGAGCAAGACATCGCAATGCAATGGCAGGACATGCAATCGGCCTTTCCCAGGGCCGATATGGGGGAT
>DATGQC010000051.1:0-9116 GCA_035304425.1 Advenella sp. | reverse complement strand
CAGGACGCTGCAGCGTGCGCTGGAACACTGGCAACCCAATTACCGCAAATGGTGGAACGACATGGGGCCCGAGGGTTCCCAGGATTTTGACGTTTACTTGCGTACTGCGACCAGTGTAGATCCGCAAGGGTGGGCCTCCTTCGGCTATGTGAAGATGCCCGACTATCGCTGGGGCATCTTTCTGAACCCGCGCGATGCCGAGCGCCAGGTCAATTTCGGCGAACACAAAGGTGAGAAAGCCTGGCAGGATGTGCCGGGCGAGCATCGCGCCAATCTGCGGCGCATTATTGTGACCCAGGGCGACACTGAGCCGGCATCGGTGGAACAGCAGCGCCATTTGGGCCTGACTGCGCCTTCCATGTATGACTTGCGCAATCTGTTCCAGGTTAACGTGGAAGAGGGGCGTCATTTGTGGGCCATGGTGTACCTGCTGCACAAACATTTCGGTCGTGATGGTCGCGAGGAGGCAGAAGCATTGCTGGAACGCAATAGCGGTGACGAAGACAATCCCCGCATTCTGGCGGCTTTCAATGAAAAAACGCCGGACTGGCTATCGTTCTATATGTTCACGTATTTCACCGATCGCGATGGTAAATTTCAACTGTGTGCCCTGGCCGAATCAGGCTTTGATCCGCTGGCCCGTACGACCAAATTCATGCTTACCGAAGAGGCGCATCATATGTTTGTGGGCGAGTCGGGCGTATCCCGGGTCATCCAGCGCACCTGCGATGTCATGAACCAGTTGAAAACCGACGATGCCGCGCGCTTGCGCGAAGCCGGCGTGATCGATCTGGAAACCATTCAACGCTATCTGAATTTCCATTTCAGCGTCACCATTGATCTGTTCGGCGCTGATGAATCCAGCAACGCCGCGACATTCTATAATACCGGGTTGAAAGGGCGCTACGAAGAGACCAAGCGTGACGACGATCACAAATTGTACGATCGCACCTATAACGTGCTGGCTGTGCAGGACGGGCGTCTGGTGGAGCGCGCGGTGCCGATGTTGAATGCCCTGAACGAAGTGTTACGCGACGACTATATCAAAGACTCGGTGGGGGGCGTCAACCGCTGGAACAAGGTGATTGAAAAGGCGGGTATTCCGTTTCGCCTGAAGACGCCGCACAAGGCATTCAATCGCAATATTGGCTCTCTGTCGGGCATCTTTGTATCTCCTGACGGCACGATGATGTCCGAGGCTGAATGGGTCAGGCATGAGCGCGAATGGCTGCCGACCAGTGAAGACCGCGCCTTTGTCGCATCCCTGATGGGGCGCGTCGTTGAACCGGGCAAATTCGCCAACTGGATCGCCCCGCCGGTCATGGGTATCAATCGCCAGCCGGTTGATTTTGAATATGTGCGATTCAATTGATTCGGGATGCCCGCAAGGGGGCATCCGATAATAGGGAAACAGCTCCAGGAGGCAGACTGAGATGGCGACGATCGAACAACACCAGGTAATAAAAAAACAGCACCTGATTGATCCGGAAATTTGCATACGTTGCAACACGTGTGAAGAGACCTGTCCGATAGATGCGATTACGCATGACGGGACCAATTATGTCGTGATGCCGGATGTCTGTAATCATTGCATGGCCTGTGTGGCGCCCTGTCCTACAGGCGCCATCGATAACTGGCAGCCGGTGCTCGCAGAAAAAATGTATTCCATCGAAGAGCAATACAGCTGGGACGAGTTGCCAGCGCCGCTGGCGTTGGAGACAGCGGAAAAGCTGGCAGATGTGAATGCTGATAGCCCCGCGGCGGCAACCGATGCAGAGCCGGAAGCAGAAGTAACCATACAGGGCAGCAATTATGTCGCTGGCGCGCAGATTCCCCCCTGGTCCGCCTCGCACAGCTATACCAACCTGTATGGGACACGCAACGTGGCGACGGCAACGGTGTCGGGCAACTACCGGCTGACCGATGACGCGTCTGAAAGCGACATTCGTCATATCGTACTGGATTTTGGCGATATGCCGTTCCCAGTGCTCGAAGGTCAGTCCATCGGCATTATCCCGCCAGGGACGGATGCCAGCGATCGCCTGCATCATGCCCGTCAATATTCGCTGGCCAGCCCCAGAGATGGTGAGCGACCTCGCTACAACAACGTATCGATCACGGTTAAACGCGTGGTGCAGGACTATGACGGCAATCCTGTCAAAGGTGTTTGTTCTAATTACGTATGTGATTTGAAGAAAGGTGACAAGGTGCAGGTCATCGGGCCTTTCGGCCATACCTTCCTGATGCCGAACCACCCCGGTTCAAATATCATCATGATTTGCACCGGAACCGGCAGTGCGCCCATGCGCGCGATGACCGAAAGGCGCCGGCGCAAGCGTCTGGAAGGACAGAATGATGAGCGCGGCAAGCTCATGTTATTTTTCGGCGCCCGTTGCAAGGAAGAACTTCCTTATTTCGGACCGCTCAACAAGTTGCCCAAAGACTTTATCGATATTAATTTTGCATTTTCACGTACGCCTGGCGAGCCCAAAAAATATGTACAGGATGTGATGCGTGAACGCTTGCCTGATCTGCTTGCGCTGCTTAAGAACGAAGACACATATATTTATGTCTGCGGTGTCAAGGGCATGGAGTCCGGTGTGCTGGAAGTATTGCAGGAAGCGGCCACCGCCGGCGGCATGCAATGGTCTGACCTGCATGCCACGCTCAGGCAAAAAGGGCGGCTGCATCTGGAAACGTATTGATGCTTGCCGTTATTCAATCTCATTGAGAATATGTCGCACACCTTTTTCGTGTGCGACACGATTGCCGGTGGCGATCGTCACGATGCGGGCGTGCTGCCCGGTCGTTGATTGTATCGGGCTTCGGATTTGACCACATTCAAGACAAAGAACTGCCATTTATCTTTTTTAAAATTTGCATCTTCGTAGCAGATGCGATGACGCCAACTTCAATCATCGTATTTGCCGGAATGCAATTTGATTTTGGATGAATGCGGTATTTGGGTTGTGTCAATCAAGTGTTTGTTTGAACTGAACAATCAACCCATGAGTTTGTTCAAAATTGGCGCGCAGGCTTTTCCTGCATTTTCTGGAGAAGGCGATGATGTCAACAAAAAGCGCATATATGTTTGCTCTAATCTCTGCGCTTATGGCGACGTCTCTGCGTTATGAAAACGGGTTTTCGTTTCGGCCCAATAATCGTTTGGTTGTTTTTCGCAATGATCGGCTATGCCATGATATGGATGCGCAATCCATAATACTTCCCTGAGTATCCGGAATGGATCGCATGGTTCATTGCCAAAATAACCAGTCCCTTCAGGTGGAGTAAACCGACCAGCAGCACATCTGGATCGATTGAACAACGGCCGATGCAATTGACGAAATGTCATTTTTGCCTCTATGTCCTTGCATCTGACGGCATGGCTATATTTCCTGGCGTTTGCCGAGTGATGGGCGCTTGACACACGCTGCGGCTGCCCAGACCAGCAACACTGCAGGTATTGCATAAATCCAGAAAGCGGGCACCAAAGGCAATAGCAGACCGGCTGCCAGCGGGCCCGTTCCGGCTCCAATATCGCGCCAGACAGAACGTGCGGCCAGCGCTTGTACCCTTTCCGGGCCTGGCGTTCGGCGCGCTACGATGGGCGCCAGTAGCGGCAGTTGCAGGGCGCGCAGCACAACAATAGAGGCGGCGCTACTCCACAGCCAACCCGCACCGAAGCCGACCAGGGACATGCAAGTCAGCAGCGATAGTCCGAGCAGCAGTCTTTCAGCGCCAACGCGTTCTGCAAGCCTGCCGCCCACGGGGCTCAGGATAATTTCACCTACATAGCGCAGCGCCAGCAACAGGCCGGCAGTCATCACGGCGCCGCCGGGAAAAAGATCCGCGCTCAGGTAGGACAGGCCGATAATGAAAAGCCCGTCCAGCGTAAATCCTTCCAGAAAAGACCACATGTCCAGACTGTTTGGCAGATTCAGGCCGCGCCGCTTGGCTGGCAGGGGATACGCACGAAAGGGAAGGGCGCGGGTGACCATCACGCCTATCAATGCGGTGATGGCGAGGATCCAGAAGATGACGCGAGGGCCGTAGCCATGAGCAAGCAGCGCCGCCAGAGGCAAGGCGATGGCGGGTCCCAGCGCGATAAAGGCACGGGATCGTCCGGATCGGCGTGATGCGCCGGTTGCTTCGGCTGTCGCCAATGCCTGGGTTGACAGGTTCAGGGCGGCGAAGGCCAGTCCCCAGAGCAGTCGCAGTGGCAGTAATGCCCACAAGCCCGTTAGCGAGGCATAGCCAATGGCGCACAGACTGGCCGCGACGACGGCAAGCGTGCAGGTCAGGCGATCGCCATGTCTGGCATAAAAGCGTGCCACAAAACCGTAGCCGGCAATCCGGATGAGGCGATTGGCGGCAAGCAGTATGCCTGCCTCAAGCAGCGATACACCAAACTGCGCCGTGTACATGGGCAGCAATAAATACAGGACGACATCGGTGGGTAAGGCAAGCGCCAGGGCGAGCGCGGCGTGACGCGAATGCCGGTCAACCGGTGTTTGAGAAGAAGGAGTAAACATGTGAGAATGCTACTGCGCCGTCAGAGGGGTGACAAACGATTTAATTTGGCGCTATGTGTTATAAAATTGCACACATGAATACGCCCCTGCCACCACTCAATGCCGTTCGCGCTTTTGTTGCAGCGGCACGGCACCAGAGTTTTACGCTGGCGGCCAATGAGCTCCATATTACGCATAGTGCCATCAGCCATCAGGTGAAGGCGCTTGAGACCTATATGGGAGTGCGTCTGTTCGATCGTCGGGTCCGGCAGGTGAGCTTGACGCTCGAGGGTTTGCGATTTTTTACGCAGGTCGATGCAGCGCTCAGGCAAATTGCAGATGCGGCACAGTCGGTGATGAACCAGACGCCGGAACGAATAGTCAGAATCAATGTCCGCCCTTCATTTGCGGTGCGCTGGCTGATTCCGAGGTTGCCTGAATTCATTGCCCAGCATCCCGGCATTGAACCGCATGTGCTTACCACGACGTTACCGCCGGAGTCTGTTGACGATTTTGATATCGCTATCCGTCGGGGCCTGAAGGGATGGTCGGATGCAATGCAGGTATCGCCGTTTATTGAAGATGACGTTTGTGTGGTCATGTCGCCTGGTTCGCAGGCAAGGCATCGCATCACGGATCCCGGTTCACTGGCGCCGCTGACGCTGCTTCGATCAAGGTCGCGTAAAGGCGATTGGGAAGCCTGGCTGGAACACGTTGGACAGAGCGGGGTCAGGCCAGTGGGGCAGATGCAGTTTGACCATGTGCATTTTGTTTTACAGGCTGTCGAGGATGACCTGGGCTTTGCGGCGGTGCCGTTCTCGCTTATTTCGCACGATGTTGCCCTGAACCGGCTGTGCTGTCCGTTGCCGGATTTGCGACTGCCCGTTACCCGTTATTATTACGGGGTTGGCCCGAATGCGGCGCCTGAAGTGCACTATTTTATTGCCTGGCTGGAACAGGAACGCATGCGCCACCAGACGAGGGACCGTGCGATTGACTGAGAGAGATACGGCTGATTGTTTAATGGGCCTGCTGCGCGGATCACGGCACGGGCAGTGACTGACATGACCCGGGAGCGCTGAGGGTATATGGAGCATGCCGAAGCGGGCCATCCTTTGTCCCTGCAGATTGTGGCGAGCAGGGAAGATCAGACATTTTGCTATACCCGGTGAACAGCGTGCGATTGAATGATCGGCTTATTATTAAATAACCATTGGTTATTTTATTGGCTTTTGTTATGCTGATATAGTTTTCTTTACGAATATATGCATTCCAAATAACGTTTGAGCATAACGCCAACTATCAGGAAATCTGCCATCATGAAATTGAGAAAACTATTCGCTTTGCTGGGCGCAACCGTCATTGGCCTGAGCGCCTTCAGCGCCCAGGCCGATCAACTGGACGATATCAAAAAAAACGGTGAACTGGTTGTCGGCGTTCTGGGTACCGATGAGCCGGCCACCTTTATTGATCCCAAAACCCGGGAGTTCATTGGCTATGAGGTTGATCTTGCCAAGGCAGTTGCCGACAAGATCGGTGTCAAGGCCCGCTTCAAGCAGGTTGCCGTGGCGGCCCGCATTCCCGAACTGCAGCAGAAACATGTCGATATTATTGCCGCCGGCCTGACGCACAACAAGGAACGCGAAGCGCAGATCGATTTTTCCGTGACCACTTTTGTGACCGGACAGAAGGCGCTGGTGCGCAGCGATAGCGGGATTACGGACTTGCCCGGGCTGGCAGGCAAGAAAGTGCTGACGATTCGGGGCGGCACGCAGGAGCCCAATATCCGCAAGGCGGTGCCTGATGTGAACGTGGTCACCTTCGACACCAGTCAGCAGGCGTTTCTTGCATTGCAGCAAGGCAAGGGCGTGGGGTATGTCGACGATGAGGCCGCCCTGTTGCGCGTGTACGCCAAGCTGGGCCCCAAACAGAAAGATTTCGTGGTGCTCAAGCAAAGCATCAGCGAGGAGCCACTGGCCTTTGGCTTGCGTAAAGGTGAGGCCAGCCTGAAAAAAGTCGTGGACGATACGCTGCGTGAACTCGAAGCCTCTGGTCAGGCCGAGAAAATTTTCTTCAAGTGGTACGGGCCGGACACCAAATCACAGTTTTCGACGCGCAGCTTTAAACTCGAAACCGATAAGATTTAAGAGTAGACTGGATATCCGCAAGACGGCATCGGAACACGACCGGTTGTTGTTGCCAGGCGACGGCGTGTGCTGCGCTGGACCGGCGCAGCGGATTTCACGCCGTTTTTTGTTTCCATGACTACGCGACCGATACATGCCTGAGTTTGACGCTTCCATGTTGCTTAGCGGCCGGTACCATGACATGCTGCTGGCAGGATTATGGCTGTCCATACAATTGCTGGCCATTTCACTGGTGCTCGCGCTGCCGCTGGCCACCTGTATCGCCTTGCTGCGCCTGTCGCCGTTCCGGCTGTTGCGCGGCCTGGGGTTTGCCTATGTCGAAACGATCCGCAATATTCCGTTGCTGGCGCATATGCTGTTCTGGTATTTTGGCGCTCCCGAGCTGCTGCCCGAAGCCGCGAAGCAATGGCTTTATGCCGGCAATACCGAAGCCAGTTGTGCAATTATTGCCCTGACGCTTTATACCGCAGCCTACATGGCAGAAGACATCCGCAGCGGCATCCGGGCCATTTCATTTGTACAGATGGAGGCGGCGCGCGCGCTGGGATTAAGTTTTCTGGCCGCCATGCGTCTGGTCATCCTGCCTCAGGCCATGCGCGTTATTACGCCGCCGCTGATCTCGCAGACGCTGAATTTATGGAAAAACACCAGTATTGCAACCGTCATTGGCGTGGCAGAGCTTATGTATCAGGCCGGTCAGGTTGAAAGCGCCAGCTTCAGAAGTTTTGAATCCTTTGCTTTCGCCACCTCGGCGTATTTGAGCCTGTCACTGCTGATCACTGCGCTGGCGGCCTGGTTCCAGCACCGTTATCCGCCGAGGGCGCTATGAGCGGATTTCTGGAAGTCATCGATACGTATTGGCTGTACTTTCTGGTTGGTCAGTATCCGAACGGGCCGCTGGGTGGTCTGGCGCTTACCCTGTTGCTGGCAAGTTGTGCGCTGGTTATGGCGATGCCGCTGGGGATCCTGCTGGCTTTCGCCCGCATCAGTCCATGGCGCGTTGTGCGCTGGCCTGTGAGTATTCTGGTTTTCGTGGTGCGCGGAACGCCGTTACTGATGGTGGTGTTCTGGGCCTATTTCTTTTTGCCCAGCGTGACTGGTGTGAAGACCAATCAGTTCTGGACCATGCTGATCGCATTGGTCATTTTCGATGCCGCCTATCTTGCCGAGATTATCCGCGCCGGTATCCAGGGCCTGCCCAAGGGGCAGATGGAATGTGCCCGTTCGCTGGGTTTTGGTTATTTTCGCGCCATGCGACTGGTTGTATTGCCGCAGGCGATCAGACATATGCTGCCATCGCTGGTCAACCAGTTTATCTCGACAATCAAGGAAACCTCCCTCGGTTATATCATTGGTCTTGCAGAAGTTTCGTTTATCACCTCGCAGATCAATACCCAGGTAATGGTGTATCCGGCGCAGATCTATCTGGTCCTGGGCCTGACTTATCTGCTGCTGTGTTTCGGCCTGTCCCGGTTTGCCTACTGGCTTGAGCGCCGGCGTGGGAAAAAGCAAGCGGCCATCGCAGCCCGCAAGGAAGCAACATGATTGAATTTGAAAGTGTGAATAAATGGTACGACAAGTATCATGCCCTGGTGGATGTCACGGAAACCGTCGCACGCGGGGAAGTGGTTGTCGTGTGCGGCCCGTCGGGATCAGGCAAGTCTACCCTGATCCGCACGATCAACCGTCTGGAGCCGATCCAGACGGGCCATATCCGTGTCAACGGCCAGGATATCCATGATAAGTCGATCGATTTGAATGCCTTTCGCTCGGGTATCGGTTTTGTTTTCCAGCAGTTCAACCTGTTTCCTCATTTGAGCGCCCTGGAAAACTGCACGCTTGCGCCCTTGCACTTACGCGGACTGTCTGCCCGGGCGGCCAGGGAAAAAGCCCTCTCCCTGCTGGACCGGGTCGGACTGGCCCATAAGGCCGACGCGATGCCCGAGGCGCTGTCGGGCGGGCAGCAACAGCGGGTTGCCATCGCTCGTGCGCTGGCCATGGAGCCGCCTCTGATGCTGTTTGACGAGCCGACCAGTTCGCTGGATCCGGAAATGGTCGGTGAAGTGTTGCTGGTCATGCGGGATCTGGCCAAAGACGGTATGACTATGGTGTGCGTGACGCACGAGATGGGATTTGCGCGCGAAGTGGCCGACCGGATTCTGTTCATGGATGCCGGCAAAGTACTGGAGCGCGCCACACCGGACGATTTTTTCAACCGTCCGCAGCACCCCAGGGCCGCGCAGTTTCTCGCCGATATACGCACGCCTTTTGCCCGGGCCGTGTGACAACCGTTAGCCGGCATGATGACAACTGAAACAGCATTGCCATTGCGAGGCTGACCGCGCTGGCCGTGATTTGCGAACCGCCAGGCGACGCCTGATATTCAACCATTGATTCGATAAATACCATGACTTATCCGACCGAAGCCCACGCCGCCTTACCGATCATTGATGTCTCT
>DATGQC010000050.1:0-3838 GCA_035304425.1 Advenella sp. | reverse complement strand
TATCCTGAATAAACGTATCTAGCGAAATGCTCGCCGATAGCTCGTTCGCGCGTGCTCCCAGGCCGGTCAGCGTAGGAGTGTATACGATATGCCCCTGGTCGCGCAGCTGTTGCGCGACGTCGTTCCAGACCCAGGCCCCATGCCAGGCGCCATGAACCAGCATAAAGGTTTTTGTCGCAGGGGCAGCATCGGTAGAGGGTTGATTCGGGGCGTTTTTCATGGATACAGGGCCTTTTGTATATAAGCGAAACAGGGGTAAAACAGAAACGTCGTCCTGGCGTGCTGTGCAGTGCCGGTGCGCCAACAATCATGCTTGCGTGCGGCCCGGCGGTGTGCAAAACACGCCCGATTGTCACATCTTAAGCGCAGCCAGGTTTTGACACGGTTTTGGACCTCACAGCCATTATAATGTCGTCTTCCAATTTCTTTTCTTTTGTCCTCAGGCGGATATAGCATGCATCAGCGGATTCTGATTCTCGATTACGGTTCACAGGTTACCCAACTTATTGCACGACGCGTGCGCGAAGCAGGGGTGTTTTGTGAAATTCACCCCGGCGATGTCGATGCTGCTTTTCTTGCTGAGCAGCAGACTCTGGGCCTCAAGGGCGTGATTCTGTCCGGCAGCCACTCGTCTGCCTATGATGAAGCATCGCTCAAGGTGCCGCATCAAGTATTTGAGCTGGGTGTGCCGGTCTTGGGTATTTGTTACGGCATGCAGGCCATGGCCTCGCAACTGGGCGGCAAGGTCAGCTGGTCCGATCACCGCGAGTTCGGCTACGCCGAAGTGCGCGCACACGGACACACTGCGCTGCTCAAGGATATCGCCGATTTTGTCACGCCAGAAGGCCATGGCATGCTCAAGGTCTGGATGAGCCATGGCGACAAGGTCACCGAACTGCCCGATGGCTTTGTGCTAATGGCGTCTACACCATCCTGCCCCATCGCCGGCATGGCTGATGAAACCCGCCATTTCTATGGTGTTCAGTTTCATCCTGAGGTGACCCACACCACACAGGGGCGGGCACTGCTGAACCGCTTCGTTAATGACATTTGTGGTTGCAGCAATGACTGGAACATGCCCGACTACGTTGAAGAAGCGGTCGCGCGTATCCGTGAGCAGGTCGGTGCCGATGACGTGATTCTTGGATTGTCCGGCGGTGTGGATTCATCGGTGGCCGCTGCCCTGATCCACAAGGCCATCGGCGATCAGCTCACCTGTGTCTTTGTCGATCACGGGCTGCTTCGCCTGAACGAAGCAGAGCAGGTCATGACAATTTTTGGCGAACACCTGGGCGTCAATGTGATTCATGTGGACGCAACGGACGCCTTCATGAGCAAGCTGGCTGGTGAAACCGATCCGGAGAAAAAACGCAAGATTATCGGCCGGGAATTTGTGGAAGTGTTTCAGGACGAAGCGGGTAAACGCAAAAGCGCGCGCTGGCTGGCCCAGGGCACCATTTATCCCGATGTGATCGAATCGGCCGGCGCCAAAACCGGCAAGGCCGTCGCCATCAAGTCGCACCATAATGTAGGGGGACTGCCGGAAACGCTGAACTTGCAACTGCTGGAACCGCTGCGCGAATTGTTCAAGGACGAGGTGCGTGAACTGGGTCTGGCGCTGGGTTTGCCGCATCATATGGTGTACCGTCATCCATTTCCAGGCCCGGGCCTGGGCGTGCGCATTCTGGGCGAAGTCAAGAAAGAATATGCCGATCTGCTGCGCAAGGCTGACGCGATCTTTATTGAAGAACTGCGTAATACCATCGATGAAGAATCAGGCAAATCCTGGTATGACCTGACTTCTCAGGCCTTTGCCGTGTTCCTGCCAGTCAAATCGGTGGGCGTCATGGGCGACGGCCGTACTTATGATTATGTGGTTGCGTTGCGTGCCGTGCAGACGTCCGATTTCATGACGGCCGACTGGGCGCAACTGCCATATCCGCTGTTGGCGCGCGTGTCATCTCGCATTATCAACGAAGTGCGCGGCATCAACCGGGTGGTTTACGATGTATCAAGCAAACCACCGGCGACGATTGAATGGGAGTGAGAGTGATTCGTGAGTTGTTAATTTGATCTTCTGAATGTTGAATTAATAACTATATCTTCCACATCATTTCTGTATTTTTCGTTGTGTGTGCAAGGCATGCCGTAGAGAACAACGCCGATGCCATGACCGGGTCATGGATGCCGCATGGTATCGGGAGGGCTCTCGGACATGCCAGAGCCAGTTTCCAGGATTCTTTGATATGAGCACTCTTCCTCCCTGTTCCCAATACCAATCCCCCCTTACCTATGAAGATGGCAGTGGGCTTTACATCTGTCCCGAATGCGGCCATGAATGGCCGGTTCAAGCCGAGACCGTGGCCGAGCCGGACGAGCGTGTTCATCGTGACGCCGCCGGAAACGTGCTGCAAGACGGAGATAGCGTTACGGTCATCAAAGACCTGAAACTAAAGGGCTCGGGCGGGGTCGTGAAGATAGGGACCAAGGTCAAGAATATCCGCCTGGTCGATGGAGATCATGACATTGACTGCAAGATCGACGGATTCGGGGCAATGAGCTTGAAGTCGGCGTTCGTGAAGAAAATCTGATTGGCGGCCTGATGAGCGTTCCCACGCGGCAGCATATGCACCAAGACAGCGACACAGCGCTTGTGTTGTCTGAAAAAGCCAGGGCGCGGGAGCTACCTTTACCCTGAATGTGCGGGTTGCGCCGCCGCTGGCCGTATGCGCGGATGACGCTGAAATAGCACCGCCATAGGCACGCCAATCGCGATGACCATCGTGCAGAATGAATAGATGGCGATTTCGATGCCCCAATGGTCGGCAATCCAGCCTATGCCCATCATGGGAATCATGCTGCCCACGTAACCGGCGACCAGATAAGTCGCCAGCAGCCCGGAGCGATTGCCGGGTCCGGCCAGGCGCGTAATCATGTTCATGCCGGCCAGCATGGTCATGCCATGGCCCATTGCCGTCAGCAGCACACCCAACGCGAATAAAATGGCTGAGCTGGCGCGCAGGTTCAGGATCAGAATCGCATTGCTCAGCGCCAATGCGATGGTCCCTAGCGCGCCGCACCAATGAGTGGGCATGCGACCGGCAATAACCTGAACGGCTGCCGACGAAAACAGAATCAATGCAATAGAAGTGCCACTCACCACCGGACCGTCCCAGGGAACCAGCTTGCCCAGAAATAGCGGAGCCATAGAGGCATACAGGCCAAAAACACCAAAGGCAAGAAATGGCAGGCAGCAGGTAAGTACAAATGCCCCGGAAGCGCTGGCGTCTGGCCAGGTCAATTTGGGCAACATATCATTCAGCGTCAGGCGTGTCCCGGATTTGGGTTTAATCGTGTCTGGCAAACTCAGGCAGCACAGCACCGTTAAACCCAGGGCGCCCAGGATCAGCGTCGGCACATACGCGAACGTTAACGGCGCAGGCGTCCATTGCCCGATCATGCCACCTACCAAAGGCCCCAGGCCAAAACCAAAAGCCATTAAAAAGCCGGTCATCATGGCCACGCGCTGTACGCTGCCGTGGCGGGATAATTTGGATAAGCCCAGGGTCGAGCTGGTGGTGACCATGCTTGAGGCCACGCCTACGATAAACCGTCCGATATTCAGGCTCAACATGTTCCATGCAATCAGGCTGATGGCTGTCCCGAGCAGGACCAGTGCCAGACCCCATTGCATCATCGGACGAAAGCCGACGCGATCGGGCAGACGTCCCAGAAACAGTAAACCGCATAGTGCGCCACCCATGTACATGACGTAGATGAGCGAGATATCGCTTGTCTGCAGCTGCCAGGCCTCTTTATAAAGCGCATAAAGGGGGCT
>DATGQC010000049.1:0-3083 GCA_035304425.1 Advenella sp. | reverse complement strand
CCCCAGCGGGCCTGCAGCCAGCGACACGAATATAGAACCGAACAGGGCCCGGCTCATAAACGCAAATTCGGTAAAAGGCGTAAGCAACGCCGCAACAACCGCCTCGACCATCAGAACCCTCCCAGCGCCAATGAGCGGGCCCGATTCAAATTCGCATCGGTCAGGACGCTGGCCGTGTCGCCCCAGGCCACAACCTGCCGCGCCAGCAATAGCGTTTGGGGAAAGCACTGGCGCACCAGCGCCGCATCGTGCAGCACCACCAGCACGGTGCGCCCTTCGCGATGCCAGTCCAGGAGAATCTGCAGCAGCAAATCGCAGGTGCCCTCGTCGACGGCCGTGAAAGGCTCATCCAGGATCATGACCGGCGCATCGCACACAATCAGGCGGGCGAACAGCGCGCGCTGCATCTGCCCGCCTGACAGGCTGGAAATCAGGTCCCGGGACTTATCGGTCAACCCGACAGTGGCCAGTGCTGCGTGAATGCGCTGGCGCTCGCCTTTATCATAGCGTCTGAAAGCACCGACACGCCGCCACGCCCCCATGGAAACCAGATCGTAGGTGGTTATCGGAAAACTGCGATCAATTTCGCTGATTTGCGGCAACAGGGAAATACCGCCCCGGAACGGATCATGGACCGTCACCCTGCCGGCGCGCGCTGCCAGCTGCCCTGTTACTGTCTTGAGCAGCGTCGATTTGCCAGCGCCATTGGGACCCAGGATTGCAGTCAGCGACCCTTCAAAAAATGTGCCCGTCACGCCGCTGAGCGCAGGCGTCCCGTTCCAGCCAACGGTCACATTATCAAGCCGGATGACCGGCCTGGCCGCCGCCGATGCCGCTGCAGCAGGACGGTCTACACAGGCGCTATTGGTCGCGGAGGGCATGGGCATGGGTGTCGGCAAGTATCAGAAAAGCAGATAGACGGACTGTCAGCCGGCAATGGCGCCCAGCCAGCCCGCCGACCAGGCGATCAGCCCCCATAACAACAGGATGACGCCCAGCACGGGGCCCAGCCTGCCAACGGCAGAAGCCAGAAAAAGCGTAGCGGTTGAATCGGCCTGCATGCCCCGGGCCTCGCAGGATGAAGAGGGCGGATCATGTCGACCGGCAGCGGCGGCCGCCGGCACGACGTCATCCGCCTTCACGCGCGCCTGCTCGACAAAAGGCGTCCCTGTCAATGTGGGATAGACGCGCTGCAAAGCCGGGAACAGGGTTTCATTCTGCATAATTGTCTGACTTGACGAATCGGTTATCGAATATTTGAATACTTCCAAAATGATATGTTATATCATAATACACAAATCAGGGACCAAATAGCCTAAAATAGCCTGAAAGTTTCCTCCTTGCCATCGATGGCAGTATCATTTGAACCAATCCCGCCCAACGATTGCCTGTTACATGACCCCCAGAACGCCACCCGATACAGATCACCCGGAACAGACGCACCAACATGGCAGCCATAGCCACTCCGTGGCCTATCAGCTGCTGGAAGCCATTCGCCATTGCGAACAACGCGGCGCCCGCCTGACGCCGATTCGCCAGCACGTGCTCACCCTGTTGCTGGAAGCCGGCCGCAGCCTGAAAGCCTACGAGCTGCTTGAGGCAATGAAGCAGCTTTATCCGCAAGCCAAGCCCCCCACCGTCTACCGCGCCCTGGATTTTCTGGTTGAGGAAGGTCTGATCCACCGACTGGACGCAGTCAATGCCTGGACCGCCTGCCAGGACGTGTCCGGCCACCATCACGACCTGCTGATTGTGTGCACCCGTTGCGGCAAGGTCGCCGAACTGAGCGCCCCGCTGATCAGCCACCAACTGCAGGATATGATACATGCGGCCGGTTTCATTCAGACAACCAGTGAAACCGAATTGCGCGCCATATGCGAAAGCTGCAGCAAAAAACAGGACGAAGCGGCGGCAGCGCCATGACTGAAAACCGCCGACCGGCAGCGCCCCATACCGCCAAACGCCCTGGCTGACGCCGCCACCGCCCATGCAGAGCCCACGGGCAGCGCCCCTGCGATCGGGACTCGGCAAAAGCGCGCATGGCGCAATAGCGGCCCTGCTTCGACCAGAACCGCCGGGCAATCTCCGTTATGCTGGCCGGGCACACCAGAATGTAAATTTCATTACACAAATCAAGATCTTAGGGTTTATCCTCAGTATTGGGGTTTATTTTCCCCCAGAAACAATTAACGTTTGCGACTTTCGCAAAGCTATGATGTAATCCTGCGATTGACTTTAGGAACGTCTTTTTGGAACCGGCCGGTTTCTGTTGCCGGTAAGACGTTTAAACGCTATGACAAAAACGCAAGCACAAGCAGATAAAATGATCCCTGTCACCGTCCTTACCGGTTTTCTGGGGGCAGGTAAAACCACACTCCTGAAACGCATCCTGACCGAATATCACGGCAACCGCATCGCCGTCATTGAAAATGAATTCGGACCGGAAAGCATAGATAACGAACTACTGGTGCAGGATAGCGAAGAGCAGATTATCGAGCTGTCCAATGGCTGCGTCTGCTGCACTGTTCGCGGCGATCTGCTGAACACGCTGAACGATCTCAAAATCCGCCGCCAGAAAGGCGAATTGAATTTCGAACGCGTCGTTATCGAAACCACCGGTGTGGCCAACCCCGGCCCGGTCTGCCAGACATTTTTCATGGATGACAGCGTCGCCGCTTTCTATCGGCTGGACGCGGTGATTACGGTGGTCGATGCAAAACACGGCATGGAAACGCTGGATACCCAGCCGGAAGCCCAGAAACAGGTGGGGTTCGCCGACCGCATCCTGGTGTCCAAGAAAGACCTGGTCACAGATGAACAATACAGCGCCCTGCGCCATCGCCTGCTGCATATGAACCCGCGCGCGGAAATCATGCCGGTGCACTTTGGCGAAATCGACATCAACAAGGTGCTGGACATCAGCGGCTTTAATCTGAATACCATTCTTGATATTGATCCCGAATTCCTGAAGGAAGAGCATCCCGATGCCGCACACGATCATGACCACGGTCATGACCACGATCACGGTCACGGTCATGGGCACGACCATGCGCATGGCGATCATCATGATCACCACCACCATG
>DATGQC010000048.1:0-30092 GCA_035304425.1 Advenella sp. | reverse complement strand
GCGGCCATGAGCCTTTTGGTCAGGACGTCTGCGGAAGGGCAGGATTCTGGAGTGTAATAGTTCTCGAAGAGATAAACCAGGACATCATACATAATGCGTTTTCCCCAAAAGGTTTATTCAATGATAGCCCTTCAGTCAAATGACACCATCCTGCCTTCAAAAATCTTTAATTAAGCTGAAAGCGTAGATAAATGGTGCTATTTGACAGGCTACACCCGTCAGCCGTTACGCAGGCTTAATGATTATACTTTACGGGTTTTTGAGTGGGCAGGCAAACGTTTATTGGATCTCGTCATAAAAAAACATCACCGCCTTGCCCAGGTTCATGATTCCAAAAGACTTTTCGATGACAGAAGCGTTGTCCCGCCGCAGCGCCTTTTGTTTCAGTCGATTGCAGTTTACATAACGGGTGTGCGATAAGCGCAAAAAATCAACAATAAACGCCAGGGTGAAACCGCCAATATGCCCATACTGGCGCGCCGGTCTGGCACGGGCCCGATCAGTGATGTGGGTGTGGTGGCCGGCGAGGCTGCGCCAGGGACACGCAGACGCAAAGCCAGGCGGGGCAAATAGGGCATGTGCGGCAAGCGTGCGCGCAGAGCGTATAGGCAAGGGGTGAAACCAGGCAGGCCACATAAAGTGTGACATTGAGGCCATGGGTTAAGCCCCGGGTGAACGTTGATGAAAAATCCAGCCTTAAAGCCTATTGCGTTCAGAGAGTGGAAAAAAGCGGGTGCATTGGGCGACCGGCGGCGCGGCGCAAGCAAGCTGCGTAAACGCGTATTTATCATGCAGACCGGACAGCGAAGGGGAATTTGAATACAATGAAAACTTACTTCGTCTCTGTTTGCATTTATAAGGAAATGCCATGTCGTTCAGTTCTGCCGATGCCCAGTCGCTAATGGAAATTACCGCCCGTCCGCCTTTGTATTTTGTCAGTGGCGAGGGTTCCTGGTTGACGGACGACACCGGCAAGCGATATCTGGATTGCATCCAGGGCTGGGCGGTAAATTGCCTGGGGCATTGTCCGCCGCAACTGGTCAAGGCGCTTAACGAGCAGGCCGGAAAACTGATCAACCCTTCACCTGCGTTTTTCAATGAGCCATCGGTGGCGCTGGCCAAGCGGCTGATTGATGCATCGTGTTTTGATCGGGTGTTTTTCACCAACAGCGGCGCCGAGGCCAACGAGGGTGTGATCAAGCTGGCGCGCAAATGGGGCCAGAAAAACAAGAACGGCGCCTACAAAATCATTACCTTCGATCATAGTTTTCACGGTCGCACCCTGGCTACCATGTCCGCTTCCGGCAAGGCCGGCTGGGACACCAAGTTTGCGCCGCAGGTCGACGGCTTTCCCAAGGCTGAGCTCAATAATCTGGAATCGGTCAGGGCGCTGATTGACGACCAGACTGTTGCCGTCATGCTGGAACCGGTGCAGGGCGAAGGTGGCGTTATTCCTGCGGAGATGGCGTTCATGCAGGCGCTGCGCGACCTGACTCGCGAAAACAATATGCTGCTGATCGTGGATGAAGTGCAGACCGGCATGGGCCGCTGCGGCGAACTGTTTGCCTATCAGGCTTATGGCATTGAGCCGGACATCATGTCGCTGGGCAAAGGCATTGGCGGCGGCATTCCGCTGGCCGCCATGCTGGCCCGCGAAGAAGTGTCGTGCTTTGAACATGGAGATCAGGGCGGGACCTATAATGGCAATCCACTGATCACCGCCGGCGGCATTGCGGTTTTCGATACGCTGACCGCACCTGGATTTATGCAAAGTGTTCAGGTCCGCTCCGAGCAGTTGTCGCAAGGTCTGCTGGCGTTGTCGGAAAAATGGGGCATGAAAGGCGAGCGTGGCATGGGCATGTTGCGCGCGTTGATGCTGGACAAGGATGACGGGCCGGCGATTGTGGATGCTGCACGCGAGCGTGGTCCCGAAGGCATGCTGCTGAACGCGCCGCGGCCCAATCTGCTGCGTTTTATGACCGCGTTGAATATGACTGAAGACGAGCTCAAGCTGATGCTGGCGTGGCTGGACGAAGTGATAGCCAAGGTCAGGGCCTGATCGGTGCCTGTCTGTCGACAGGACAATGAGGCAACCGGATGCGGAACCCGTCCGGTTCCTCGCAACGAATGACAAGGGAGCAGACATGCAGAACGAGATGGAACTCAAAGAGCTGGTGATCGAGCTGTCGGATAATCTGAATCAATGCATGGCCCAGCAGGCAGCCCTGCAGCATGCGGTGTATGCGTTGCTGGCGAATGTGAGCGACAAAAAAGCCGTACGCAATTCCTTGAATATCTGTGCCGAAAGTTTTCTGCAAGCCCAGGAGTCATTGGGTTTACCGGACGATATGATTGAAACCTATCAGGATGAGATCGCCGAGCTGCTCGATACGCTGTCAGACGATATTGAACAGCAGCGTGATGCGGACTGGGCCAATGAAGGCGGCAATATTCATCTGGACGAGGACAAGCGGTAGAAGCTGCTTTGGTCTGGCATATGCAAGTGCTGTTGTGTGAAGCGCTGTTCGTCAACAACAAGACCCATTGAAATCGCGTAACAGATCGGTTAAATCAAATTCAGAGGTGTTGGCAGACTCGGTATTCTTGGCACGCAGCACCAGTATGCATCCATACAAAGCCTATCCTGATTTGCAAGTTGATAAGCCAGATACAGAAATTGAGCCAAGCCCGTTATTTAGTGCGCTTGGCAGCTGGCTGGCTTTCAATACAGGGGTCAAAACGGCTGTAGAAAAACATATCAGAGGTAGTTCAGACGGGTGGCTGAATGTTCGCCGTGAGCCCGAAGGCACGCTCGTCGCGCTGCCGGAATATTTATTGGTTGAGTATGATGCCACCCATGTTGGCAGAGATTATTTCAAAGTATTGGAAGGAGTCGAGAAGTCGAACCGCTTCACAGTAATAGAGGGCAATCTTAGTAATGGCCGACCCGTTTATCGACCTGCTGCGCATTTGAGATTTGATCTAGCGGCTGAAACCTTGACTTAGCCAGGCGGCACGATTAAAGCAATCACGGATCCTGCCAACCCCATTTCGCCAGGTGTTCACCCGATACAGATCGCGGATTTTCCTCATACGTCTAATCCTGCCTATGCTAGTAAATCCCAATATTACAAAACCTGGTTCTATTTGGGAAAGGGCAGAGCGGTCCCCTTCAACAATGACCGGTATCTGCATACCGGCTCGATAAGCGCAGGATGCGTTACCGTTGATCCCAATAGCTGGACACAATTTTATCGATATCTCATTCTTTGCAGGAAAAATGATGCGACGACTCTTGGCGTTATCACTGTTACTGGCTAGCTCTGCATTGGCAGAGTCGCAAGCCGCGCAATACGATTCCCTATCTGCAGACCAGATCCAGGATACCGAATACGTTAAGAAATGGCTAGCGAGAAAAGACTTAAAAATTGATCATGCCTCAATCAAATTTCTAAATGAACAGGCCGAGAAAAGAGAAAAAACGCAATATTGGGATGCCGCCGCCAAATCCTACGGTGAAGCCATGCTGCTCTATCCATCCCCCGAGGCGATTCTAAATTACACTAATGCGCAGTACAAAATGCTCAAACGCATCAGGGAACGTGATAGCAACCCGGAACAAAAAAAATTCTCAGACATGAGTCGTTTCCTGCATCGCTACCGTTCCGCTATGGCTGCGGATGAAGTCTTACATACGCTCACTGACAATCAGCGCAATGCATTAAAAACGGATATCGATTGTCTGGAAAAATATACAGGAACAAAACAGTTTCAGCCTGGTTGTGATCCGCTGATCGGTTACGGGATAACAAAATAGCGGGATAGGCGCTTTGCGTAAGTACAAGTCGTGTCCGATTTTTAGCGTGCAAAAAAAGGCCGCTGCCGCCATATGCTTTTTTATCGGTAATCAGGGTTTCGGTAGCGCGAAGACGGTTGATACATTCGCGTAAGCGCGAATAACCGTCACCGCTACGAGGCCAAATGGCAGAAACGCCGAGACACTGTCTCGGCGTTTTCAACCTCTTCAATGGGGTGGATCTTCAAGCTGTGCGGATCTGTTTGCGTTCGACCTCCATTGGTGAAAGAGGATGCAAACGTTCAGCTGTCGGCCTCTTCGATCCTGATCAATTCCGCGCCATCCGTTACCTGATCGCCAACCGCAAAGAACACTTCGTCGACAACGCCTGATGCAGGCGCGGTAATAGCGTGCTCCATTTTCATGGCTTCCATGACCATCAGGGCGTCGCCTTTTTTGACAGTATCGCCGGCTTTGACCGACAGCGAAATAATCTTGCCAGGCATGGGGGCGGTCAGGTTGCCACCGTGGTCGCCGCTCTCGTCGGCAGCATGCCGCAGCGGGTCCGGCAGGCCGAAAATACGGGTGCCGCCGGTTTGGCCTGTGCCAAACAGCCAGGCCTGTTCTCCTTCGCGTACGACGGTGCCGCGATAATTGCGGCCATCCAGATTGACCTGGGTGTGCCAGCTGGCGCCATCGGCCTGGGCCGACCATGACAGGGGATAGCTGCGGTCCTGATGCACCAGTTGCCACTGTCCGTCATTGCGCTGCATGCGCAGCGTGTGGGCGATGTCGCCATCCTGCAGTTGCAGCGTCTGCTGGTAGGAACCTGACAGGCGCCAGCCGTCGGTGCTGTCCCACGGGTCGCTGCTGTGCGCGTCCTGATTTGTGTCAGGACCGGTTTGGCCCTGAGCACTGATCCATGTGGCCGCCACGCAGGCCAGCGCCGGCAACGTGGCGTCGGTATGTTCGGGCAGCAATTGCGCGCGATTCTTTTCGATCAATCCTGTATCCAGGTCGGCCGTGGCGAACGCTGTATTTTCCATAAGCCGGCCCAGAAACGCCAGATTGGTGCGAACGCCGACAACGTGGGTTTGCGCCAGCGCCGTGTGCATGCGCGCAATGGCCTGTTCGCGGTTTTCGCCCCAGACAATCAGCTTGGCGATCATGGGGTCGTAATAGGGTGAGATGGTATCGCCCTGACCCACGCCGCCATCGACACGAACCGTGCCGTTGCGGAAAGTGACATGATCCGGCAGGCGCAGATGGCTTAGCGTGCCGATGGACGGCAGAAAGCCGTTGTCCGGATTCTCTGCATAAATCCGCGCTTCAATGGCATGGCCTTGCATCGTCAGTTGCGCTTGCGTCAATGGCAGGGGCTGCCCGGCGGCGACGCGCAATTGCCATTCGACCAGATCCAGCCCGGTAATCATTTCGGTGACCGGGTGCTCCACTTGCAGGCGGGTATTCATTTCCATGAAGTAGAAGCGACCGTCGGGCTCAGCGATGAACTCGACCGTGCCGGCGCCCACATAGCCCACGGCCTTGGCGGCGGCAACCGCCGCCTCACCCATTTGCTTGCGGCGTTCCGCAGTCATGCCCGGCGCCGGCGCCTCTTCGATCACTTTCTGGTGGCGGCGCTGAACCGAGCAGTCACGTTCGAACAGATATACGGCATTGCCCTGGCTGTCGGCAAAGACCTGAATTTCGATATGGCGCGGTTTGGTCAGGTAGCGTTCGATCAGGACCATATCGTCGCCAAAGCTGCTGATCGCTTCCCGCTTGCATGAAGCCAGGGCGGCGACAAACTCTTCGGAGCTGTTGACCACGCGCATGCCTTTGCCGCCGCCGCCGGCACTGGCCTTGATGAGTACCGGATAACCGATGCGATCGGCTTCTTGATGCAAAAGGGCTGGGTCCTGGTCTTTGCCGTGATAGCCCGGTACCAACGGGACGCCGGCCTGTTCCATCAGGGATTTGGCGGCAGACTTGCTACCCATGGCGGCAATGGCCGAGGCCGGCGGTCCGATAAAGGTGACGCCCGCCTGCCCGCAGGCCTGGGCAAAGGCTTCGTTTTCAGACAGAAAGCCGTAACCGGGGTGAATCGCCTGGGCGCCTGTTTCCCGGGCTGCGTTCAGGATCACGTCGCCCAGCAGGTAGCTGGCGCGAGGCTCGGCGGCCCCAATATGAACCGATTCATCGCAGGCATGGACATGGGCGGCGTTGGCGTCGGCATCGGAATAGACTGCAACCGTGCGAATGCCCATGCGGCGTGCAGTGGCAGCCACACGGCAGGCGATTTCACCGCGGTTGGCAATCAGGATGGTATGGAACATGATCTTGTCTCCGGTCAGATACGGAACACGCCGAAACGGGTGTCTTCTATCGGGGCGTTCAGGGCTGCGGACAGGCTTAGCGCCAGGACCCGGCGGGTATCGGCTGGCTGGATGATGCCGTCGTCCCACAAACGTGCAGTGGCATAGTAGGGGTGTCCTTCGCGTTCATACTGATCGCGAATCGGGGCTTTGAACAGTTCTTCTTCGTCGGCAGACCAACTGCCGCCCTTGGCCTCGATGCCGTCGCGGCGGATGGTGGACAGCACGCTTGCCGCCTGTTCGCCGCCCATGACCGAAATACGGGCGTTGGGCCACATGAAAAGCATGCGCGGGTTGAAGGCGCGACCGCACATGCCGTAGTTGCCTGCGCCGAAAGAGCCGCCAATGAGTATCGTGATCTTGGGTACGGAAGCGGTGGACACGGCGGTGACCATTTTTGCCCCGTGACGGGCGATGCCTTCATTTTCGTACTTGCGGCCCACCATAAAGCCGGTAATGTTTTGCAAAAAGATCAGCGGGATCTTGCGCTGGCAGCACAGTTCGATAAAGTGTGCGCCTTTTTGCGCGGCTTCGGAAAACAGGATGCCGTTGTTGGCAATAATACCTACCGGCATGCCGTGCAGATGGGCAAAGCCGGTCACCAGCGTGGTGCCGAAACGAGCCTTGAATTCATCGAATTCGGAGCCGTCGACAATGCGGGCGATCACTTCGCGTACATCGTAAGGCTTGCGGGTATCGGCAGGGATGATGCCGTTCAATTCGGCCGCATCGTATAGGGGTTCGCGCACTGCCTGCAGTTTGAGCGGCATGTTCTTTTTGATATTCAGGCGCGCCACGGTGTCGCGGGCCAGTTGCAGGGCATGCAGGTCGCTGTTGGCCAGATGATCCACCACGCCTGACAGGCGCGTGTGCACATCGCCGCCGCCCAGGTCTTCGGCGGTCACGACTTCGCCCGTCGCTGCCTTGACCAGTGGCGGCCCGCCCAGGAAGATGGTGCCCTGGTTTTTGACTATGATGGATTCATCGCTCATGGCCGGCACATAGGCGCCGCCGGCCGTGCATGAGCCCATGACAACGGCAATTTGCGCAATGCCCATGGAGGACATGACCGCCTGATTGTAGAAAATACGTCCGAAATGATCTCTATCGGGAAACACCATGTCCTGGCGTGGCAGATTGGCGCCGCCCGAATCCACCAGATAAATGCACGGCAGGCGATTCTGCTGGGCGATTTCCTGGGCCCGCAGGTGTTTTTTGACTGTCATGGGGTAGTACGTGCCGCCCTTGACCGTGGCGTCGTTGCAGACGATCACGCATTCGATGCCATTGACCCGGCCGATGCCCGTGATCACTCCTGCGCCCGGCGCTTCGTCGTCGTACATGCCGTGAGCGGCCATGGGCGAGAGTTCCAGAAAGGCAGAGCCGGGATCCAGCAGACGTTCAACCCGGTCGCGGGGCAGCAACTTGCCACGCGCTACATGTTTGGCGCGGGCGCTTTCACTGCCGCCCAGCGCGGTTTTTTCCAAATGCTGCTTCAGATCGTCTATCTGTTGCTGCATCGCCTGTGCGTTTTCCAGGAAGCCCGCCGAACGGGCATTGATTTTAGAGGTGATAACGGGCATAAAACATTTCCATGCAAGTAGCCGGCAGCGGCGTGCCGACCGGCGCGCGCAACAGGTGGATGGGTTGGTGTATGGCGCGCCGGACAAGCCGTCGCCCGGCGCGCCATCAGTCCTATGGCATAAGCCTTAAGATCAGAGCATTTCGACGGCCAGCGCCACGGCTTCGCCGCCACCGATACATAAAGAAGCCACGCCGCGTTTTCCTTTGGTTTTGCGCAGCGCGCCAAGCAATGTGGTCAGGATCCGGGCGCCGGAAGCGCCGATAGGGTGGCCCAGCGCCGTGGCGCCGCCATGGATATTGACTTTGGCGTGATCCAGTTCCAGCTCTTTCATGGCAGCCATGGTTACCACGGCGAAGGCTTCGTTGATTTCGTAAAGATCAACGTCGTCTTTGCTCCAAGACAGCTTGTCCAGCAGTTTTTTGATGGCGCTGACCGGCGCAGTGGTAAACCACTCGGGTTCATGAGAGTGCTGGGCATGACCGACAATACGCGCGATAGGGGTTGCGCCCAACTTCCTGGCGGTGGATTCACGCATGATGACCAGCGCTGCTGCGCCATCGGAAATGGATGACGAGTTTGCTGCAGTGACTGAGCCGTCTTTTTTGAAAGCAGGCTTGAGCGCGGGAATTTTTTCGGGTTTGGCCTTGCCGGGCGACTCATCGGTACTGACAACGGTGTCGCCACCGCGGCCGCTGACGGTCACGGGGGCGATTTCCCACTCGAAGCTGCCATCGGCAATGGCAGCATTGGCGCGCTTGAGCGATTCGATGGAAAACGCGTCCTGTTCTTCACGGGTAAAGGTGTATTTGTCGGCGCATTTTTCAGCAAAGACACCCATCGCGGTGCCGCGCTCATAGGCGTCTTCCAGTCCGTCCAGCGCCATGTGATCATAGACGGTGGAGTGACCATAGCGATAGCCCTGGCGGCCTTTGAGCAGTAAATAAGGGGCATTGCTCATGCTTTCCTGGCCGCCTGCGACCACGACCTCTGCGCTGCCGGCCAGCAACAGATCATGCGCCAGCATGGCCGCTTTCAGGCCCGAGCCGCAGACTTTATGAATGGTAGTGCATGCCACGCTTCTCGGCAGCCCGCCGCCCAATGCGGCCTGGCGGGCAGGCGCCTGGCCCTGCCCGGCCTGCAGGACGTTGCCCATGATCACTTCCTGGACATCTTCAGCCTTGATGCCGGCCCGCTCTACGGCAGCGCGGATGGCGGTGGCGCCCAGTTCGTGGGCGGCCAGTCCGGACAGGCTGCCCATCATGGCGCCCATGGGCGTACGGGCAGCAGAAACGATTACGATAGGATCATTCATGTCGATTCCTTTAATGAATTGTGTTGCCGCGGCACGTCTGCGCGATGCAGACAGCGCTCGGCGGGATAGGGAAAGATATCTTCGATTTTACCGGACGCCACCCGGTTCTGCCGGTTCTGCCACCATTGGTAATCCAGCAGTTGGGCGTGATGCTTCAGGAAAGCCCGACGCACGCGCGGATCTCCCAGCAGGAAGCGTTCGAATTCTTCCGGGAACACGTCATTGGCATGAACGGCATACCAGGGTTCGTCGGACATTTCGGCTTCTTCATTGGGCGCCGGCGGGATTTTACGGAAAACCATATCGGTGACCGGCTGTATTTCGTCATAGTCGTAAAACACGACGCGACCCAGGCGGGTGACACCGAAATTTTTATACAGCATGTCGCCTGCAAAAATATTGGCTGCAGCCAGTTCGGCGATGGCGTCGCCGTAGCCTCTGACGGCGTCTTCAAGGGCCGCATCGCTGGCCCGGTTCAGATACAGGTTCAGCGGCGTCATGCGGCGTTCGATATAGACATGCCGAAACACAATGGCGCTTTCGGTCTCTTCGATCAGACTGGGCACTTCGGCGCGCAGCTCGTTGAGCAAGGCATCGGAAAACCGGTGTAGCGGCAGCGCCACCTGCGAATACTCCCAGGTGTCTGCCATGCGTCCGACCCGATCATGCAGCTTGACCATCTGGTATTTCTGGCGCACGGTCTTGTGCACCATGCCGTCCTTGCGGATTTTGTCGCGGATCAGTTTGAACACATAGGGATAGGAGCCCAGTGTAAAAACGGTCATGACCATGCCTTCAATACCGGGGGCAATGTCGAAGGTGTCGGTCGAATGCGTGAGGTGATGCAGAAAATCGCGGTAGAACAGGGTCTTGCCCTGTTTCTGCAAACCGATAGCGGTATACAGTTCCGCCTTGGGCTTGGCCGGCATCAGCGTATGCAGGAACGAGACGTAAGACGAGGGGGTTTCCATGTCTACCAGAAAATAGGCACGGGTAAAGCTGAACAGCGTGCTGATATCGGCGCGGGTATGCAGCAAAGCATGCAATTTCACCTCATGCGCCGGTGTATGCAGCAGCGGAATGGCAAACGGATAGAGTTGCCCGTTGTTGATGAAACGACCAATAATATAGGCGCCCTTGTTGCGGAAAAACAGACTGCGCAGCACATGGATCTGGCAGTCCGGCGCAATGCGCGCGCCCCCAGTTTTGATGATTTCCCTGCGCAGCACGCCGACGGCGCGACGGGCAAGCAGATGCGCATCTGCGGGCAGGTCATGGTAAGGCAGGGCCAGCCCGAAATCGGCCACCATGTCGATCACAGTAGCGACAATGCCATGGGTGTGCGGATAATAAACGCGATAGGAACTGCCCTGGGCATCAATGTAGTCGGTGGCAACGGCAGGACGCACAAACAAAAAGTCGTTGTGGAAATAGTCGCGATGCATGATCCGGCTGCAGACCGAATTGAAGAAGGTTTCTGCACACTCGGGTTGGCTATGTTCAAGCAGCAGTTGTGTAAAGGCTTGCTTGATATCCTGCCAGTACTGGCTTTGTTCTTTGGTAAAAGCGCCGCCCAGCTTCGGATCCTGCATGGCCATACGGGTCTTGTCCAGCAGCTGGGTGATCTGCCGTGTGCACTCGCGCACCCGCGTGTCGTAGTAGTCTATCCGTTCGCGGTTGACCCGCTGCATGCCGTGCCAATCGTGCGATTCAAACAGCGCTTTGGCCCGTTGCGCCACAAAGCGGAACAGCGAATAGTGCCGGTTGAAGCCGGCCAGAATTTCGGCGGCCAGCGCAGACGGCTCCGGCACGGGCGGATCGACTTGTCGGACTTGCTGATGGTCTGCGGTGAGCGGCATAGTCATGTGTCTTTTGTCTTGCAGCTAGTGGCCCGGTGGGCTGACCAGGCCGAATGGTTAGCATGTTTCGTTGAACAGCTCACGTCCGATGAGCATGCGGCGTATTTCACTGGTGCCTGCGCCGATCTCGTACAGTTTGGCATCGCGCCACAGGCGTCCCGTGGGGTATTCGTTGATGTAACCGTTGCCGCCCAGGATCTGGATGCCTTCGCCGGCCATCCAGGTGGCTTTTTCTGCGCAATACAGGATGACGGCGGCGCAGTCCTTGCGCACTTCACGCACATGGCCGGCGCCCAGCCGATCCAGGTGCTTGCCGACGGTGTAGCAAAAGGCGCGGCTTGCCTGCAAGGTCGTGTACAGGTCTGCCATTTTGCCCTGGATCAACTGGAATTGGCCGATAGACTGGCCAAATTGCTTGCGGTCATGAACATAAGGAACCGTGATGTCCATGACTGCCTGCATGATGCCCAGCGGCCCGCCTGCCAATACGGCGCGTTCGTAGTCCAGGCCGCTCATGAGCACTTTGACGCCGCCATTGAGCTGCCCCAGGATGTTCTCTTCGGGCACTTCGCAATTTTCAAAAACCAGTTCGCCGGTATGGCTGCCGCGCATGCCCAGTTTGTCCAGCTTCTGGGCGACGGAAAACCCTTTGAAGCCTTTCTCGATGATAAAGGCGGTGATGCCCCTGGCGTTGGCTTCGGGATCGGTCTTGGCATAGACCACCAAAGTGTCTGCGTCCGGGCCGTTGGTGATCCACATTTTGGTGCCATTGAGCACATAGCGGTCGCCTTTTTTCTCGGCGCGCAGTTTCATGCTGACCACATCGGAACCGGCGCCCGGTTCGCTCATGGCCAGTGCGCCGATATGCTCACCGCTAATGAGTTTGGGCAGGTACTTTTGCTTTTGCGCTTCGGTGCCGTTGCGATGCAACTGGTTGACGCACAGATTGGAGTGGGCGCCGTAGGACAAGGCCACAGAGGCGCTGGCGCGCGAGAGCTCTTCCATGACGATCATATGGGCCAGATAGCCCAGGTTGGCGCCGCCATAGTCTTCGCTGACGGTCATGCCCAGGATGCCCAGATCGCCGAATTTTTTCCACAGGTCCATGGGGAATTGGTCATCGCGATCCAGCTGCGCAGCACGTGGGGCGATTTCCGCCTTGGCAAAATCGGCTACGGCATCGCGCAACATATCCAGATCCTGGCCCAGATCAAAATTCAAACCGGGAAGCGTCATGAAAAGTCTCCGTCATTGTGGGGTGTGAGCAGGGTCAAGCGAATGACGCCATGCAGACAGATATAAGTGTACGTGAACCGGATCACGGCTTGATGACCGAAATGCGCAAACAAGGGTAATCGCCAGTGTGACAATTGCCCACCGAGTACGGGTATCGCGCCTGTCCGAGATAAGTGCTCAATATATCATTACGTTTACGTAAACGTCAATAACTGACGATCAGGACAAACCCGTAGGCCAGGGCTTATTGCCGCGACACTGCTGCGTGCCGACGCGTTTTTTCGCTCATTTGGGTACAGGCGCGTCGACTTCGCTTAGCAGTTTCAGGCAGTTTTTTTCCTGTTCGTCGATTTCGGCCAGGGTCTGGTCCAAATCCTGCTTTTGCTGCATTAATTGCCGTTTGTGGCGGGTAAGGATGGTCAGATAGCTTTGCAATTGCGGCTGCGTGCTGCCAGGGCCCTCGTACATGCCGATAAGCGAGCAGATTTCGGACAGTTGCAGTCCCAGCCGTTTGCCACGCAAGGCCAATTTCAGCCGCGTCCGGTCCCGATGGGTGTAGATACGCTTCTGGCCGTCCCGGATGGGATTGACAATGCGGTGGTCTTCGTAGAAACGAAGGGTCCGTGGGGTGATATTGAATTCTTCCGCGAGTTCGGAGATAGACCAGGTGCGTGGGCTCATGGGGGCAAAGCAGCCCGGAAGGGGATTCGGGCTTGCATGTTTACGTTAACGTAAACTATGATCTATGAATTACAACCAAATGTCAATGAGGAGCGGTACGCATGAACGAACTAGAAGCAAGACTGGATTATCCCTTCGGCGATGAGCTGCCACAGCCTGGGCAGGCCAGGGAAGTGGCCCCCGGCGTTAAATGGATTCGCATGCCCCTGCCTTTTGCATTGGATCATATTAACCTATGGCTGCTCCGGGACGAAATCGATGGCCGCCAGGGCTGGACGGTCGTGGATACCGGCATCGCCAGACCCGAAGTCAAGGCGCTGTGGGAAACCATCTTTGAGAACGTACTGGAAGGCTTGCCCGTCCTGCGCCTGATCGTGACCCATATGCATCCTGACCATACGGGTCTGGCTGCATGGATGTGTGAACGCTGGAAGGCGCCGCTGCATATGAGCATGACTGATTTTTACGTGGCATCGCTCTGGTCGTCACGACCGGCCGGCGGCGCAGGTACCGGCGGTGACGTCGCGGTGGCGCACTTTGCGCGTCATGGTCTGACTGATGCGGATGCGCAGGAACAGATCCGTCAGCGCGCCAGCTATTATCCTTCGCTGGTTGAAGGCATGCCGCGGCGTTTCGTGCGGATGCTGGGTGGCGAGCAGTTGCGCATCGGTGGCCGTCAATGGGCGTTTATTGCGGGCTATGGTCATGCACCGGAACACATCAGTCTGTACTGTCCTGAGCTCAAGGTGCTGATTTCGGGCGACATGGTGCTGCCGCGCATTTCGACCAACGTCAGTGTCTTCGATCATGAACCCGATGCCGATCCTTTGAAGCTGTATCTGCAATCGCTGGACAGCTACAAGCCGTTACCTGAAGATACCCTGGTGTTGCCTTCGCATGGCCGACCCTTCAAGGGCCTGCACGAGCGGCTTCGCCAGCAGCATGCCCACCATGCCGAGCGCCTGAGCGAAGTGCTGCAGTGGTGTAGCGAGAAACCGATGTCGGCATCGGATGTGGTGCCGCATATGTTCAAGCGCAAGCTGGATCTGCACCAGATGACCTTTGCCATGGGCGAGGCGCTGGCTCACCTGCATACGCTTTATCACGAGGGTAAGCTCACGCGCACCGAGGACGACAAGGGGGTCTTCAGGTTTTCTGCGACGGCAGCATAGCGCAGTCTGTCGCGAGGCCGGTCCCGCCATGGCAGGCCGGCAGATTCGGTCACGCGTCAGCCCGGAGCAAGGACCGGCGTTCCGCATTTGTCCTGCGTTGCATGATCCGGCGGTAGCGCATTATCCACACGTTTAACGCTTTAAGTCTTTCCTGTCGCCTTGACGCTTGTTCAGGCGCGGGATTGATGTTATATTTAAAAGGTCATAAGTATGGTTTTTTCGCCTTTTGTCGTTTCCGCCACGCTGTATGTGTCGTTGCTGTATTCAGGTGTGTGGCATTGAGGCTTGCGGCAGTCATCAATGCGGTTCCGGCGCCGGACAAAACCCGGCGCTGGCTAAAACCATTACTTTGGCACACACGGAGACAGATATGTTTTTTGATATGCAGGCCCTGGAAGGAAAAAATACCTATAAGTTGATGGGGAGCGTCGTGCTGCCGCGCCCTATCGCCTGGGTGGTCACCCAGGCAGAGGACGGCGCCTACAATGCGGCACCGTTTTCTTTTTTCAATGTGCTGTCGGGCGACCCGCCTGTGGTTGCCCTTGGCATTGGCCATCATGGCGACGAAAAGAAAGACAGCCTGCGCAATATTGAACGCACCGGAGAATTTGTCATCAATCTGGTGCCCGCCTCGCTGATGGACGCCATGAACATCACCGCCACCGAGTATCCGTTTCACATTGACGAACTGCAGGAAGCGGGTCTGGCTACGCTGCCTTCGGAAAAGGTCAAGCCGGGCCGGATTGCCGGCAGCCCGGTGGCGCTGGAGTGCCGGCTGTGGAAGGAAATTGACGTCGATAGCAAGCGCATTATTTTACTGGCCCGGGTCGAAGGCTTGCATGTAGATGATGCTGCCGTGATTAATGCGGACAAATGCTATATCGACGGCAACAAGCTGGATCTGGTTGGGCGCATGCATGGCGCCGGCTGGTATGCACACACCCGGGACGCCTTCCAGCTGGCCCGTATTCCCTATAAGAAAACCGAGTCCTGAGCAATCGCAGGGCGCCCGAAAACGCAACTTAACTACCAAGAGACATGATGAAACTGCATTGGTCACCCCGCTCGCCGTTCGTGCGTAAAGTAATGATCGTTCTACACGAAACCGGCCAGGCTGACGACGTTGAACTGGTTCGTACGCCGGTCGCCATGGCCGAACCGAATCTGAGCCTGATCCCCGACAACCCGTTGATTAAACTGCCCACCCTGGTGCTAGACGATGGTTACAGCCTGTTTGATTCGCGCGTTATCTGCGAGTATCTGGCCTGGCGTGCCGCGCAACGGGGTCTGCCGCTGTTTCCTGCAGATCCGCAACAGCGCACGCGCGTGTTAAGACAGCAGGCGCTGGGCGATGGTTTTATGGATGCGCTATTGCTGTATCGCCAGGAACGAAATAAGGCAGAAGAGAAACAGACCCCCGCCTGGCTTAGCGCATTTGCGCTCAAAACCGAAGCGACCCTTAATTTTCTGCAGGATAACGTGGGCGATCTTGAGCAGGGCGGATTTGATATGGGTGCGATCACGATTGGCTGCGCGCTTTCCTATCTTGACTACCGGTTTGCCGATCTGAACTGGCGCCAGCGTGCGCCCGACCTGGCGCGCTGGCATGCCGAGGTATTCGTCCGCCGCCCTTCCGTTGCTGCCACCGAGCCGGCGGACACACCCTGAGTGCCGGGTGTTGGCCCACTGTTTTCAAAAGATATCACCGCAACAACTCCAGGAACCTTTATGAGTCGTATCCCTTTTCCCACTGTAGAGACCATGAACGAAGCCCAGCGTGCCGTCTATGACGATATCGTGAGCGGCCCGCGTGGCCGGCTGGTCGGGCCCTTGCGTGCAGTACTGCACAATCCGGAACTGGCCCAGCGCTGGCAGAAGCTGGGCGAGATGCTGCGCTTTGGCACCAGTTTGCCGCCCCGGCTGAACGAGTTGGCGATTCTGGTGACAGCGCGCCACTGGAACAGTCAGATCGAGTGGTATATCCACGAGCAGGCTGCGCTTTCCGCCGGTCTGCCGCAGGCTATTGCAGATGAAATCAAACGCTGCGAGGCGCCGGGCTTTACCGAGCCGCAGGATGCCGCCGTTTATGAGTTTGCGCGGCAGTTGCTGGCGCACGGCACCGTTGCACCCGCGGTGTATGAACGCATCCGCGGCTGGTTCGACGTAACCGGCGTTGTCGAACTGACTGCCGTGGTGGGCTATTACACCATGGTATCGATGACGCTCAATGCCCACGAAATTCCGTTGCCCGATGGCGCCGCGACCCCCCTGGTGCCTGCGCAGCGTGACGGCGTACAGGCCCTGAGCACGCTGGCGCCCATCTCTCTGGAGGATATTGCGGCGTGACCGAAAACTACATTCCCGACAGCGTGGAGATGCCGCGCATGCCAACGGCGCCTGCGGTGACGCTGCCTAATGACAGTTGTGATACGCATTGCCATGTCTTTGGCCCGTACGCCGATTTTCCCTTGCACTTGCGTTCCACCTATGCCCCCCCGGATGCGCCGGCAACGCGCTATCTGACGATGCTCGATACCGTCGGTATGCAGCGTGGGGTGCTGGTTCAGCCGGCGCCCTATGGAACCGATGTATCGGCCATTATCGACGCCATTGCGCGACGGCCTGCACAACTGCGCGGTATCGGCGTGGCCGCGCCCGGAACCGATGTCGGACAGTTGACTGCCTGGCGTGCGGCGGGGATTTGCGGTCTGCGTTTTATTGAAGCGCGCGATCCGCAGGGCAATCTGTTTCCGGGGAGCGTGGGGTTCGACAGTATCGAAACGCTGGCGCCGGCCATGCGCGCGGCCGGCATGCACGTGCAAATGTGGGGCCCTTATGAACGTTATGCGCCATGGCTGGAGCGCGTGACCGACCTGGGCCTGCCGGTGGTCATTGACCATATGGCTAGCGTTGTGCCGGCCCGGGGAGTGCAGGACCCGCTGTTCCAGCTTGTGTGCAGATTGCTGCGGGAAAAGCGTTTGTGGATCAAGCTGTCAGTGTGCCGGGTATCAACCCAGGCGCCGGACTACGCCGATGCGCGACCGTTTCACGACGCGCTGCTAGCGGCCAATGTAAACCGCGTGCTGTGGGGATCAGACTGGCCGTACGTGCGGATGGGCGAGCGGGCCCCGGATGCTGGCCGCCTGATCGAGCTGGCCTGGGATTGGTTCGGCAGCGACGCGGTGCGTCGGCAGATATGGGTAGACAACCCAACGGAACTCTATGAATTTGCTCAGGGAGCAGAAAAGTAAATGTCACTGGATAAGCAACAAATCGATGCCTTTGGCGATAGCGCCAGGGATCTACTGTCACGTGTAAATCATGCCGAGCGCCTGCGGGAGCGTATAGCACAGCCGCCTGCGCTGGATCATGATTTTTGGCGGCAAATGGCTGAAGCGGGCTGGCTCGCGGTGCTGGTTCCCGAGGAGCAGGGCGGCCTTGGCCTGGGACTGGGAGAAATGAACGCCATTGCCCAGGAGCTGGGCGCGGCGTTACCGGCAGAACCGCTGGTTGCCGTGGCCGTGCAAACGGTGACGCTGCTCTGTTCGCTTGAGCCAGGTCCGTTGCGGGATCGCCTGCTGGCCGGGATTGCCGACGGGTCCCTGGTGGTGGGCACCGCCTGGCAGCAAGCTCCAGGGCAAGTCCAGGCGCGGCCGGGGCCGGTCGTGTCAGTGGATGGAGCAGCGCGTACGGTGTCGGGATGTTTTACGAGCGTGTCTCCTGGCAACGGCGCCAGCGGCTGGCTCGTTCTGGCGCGGGAACAGAACGATGATGTCCTGTTGTGGATCGAAGCGCACGCCCAGGGCGCGCAACTGACCGATTGGCAGCGGGTGGATGCCGGCAGCATGGGATCATTGCGCTTGCGGGCATGTCCTGTTGACGAGGCGCAGATGCTGGCGCGCGGCCCGCAGGTGCTGGCTGCCGTAGATAAAGCCAATGATTACGCGCGGATTGCGCTGTCGGCGCAATTGCTGGGCTGCGCCCGCCGCGCTTTTGACACCACCCTGGAATACATGAAGGTGCGGGTGCAGTTCGGCAAGCCGATAGGCTCATTCCAAAGCCTGCAGCATCGTATGGTAGATAGCTATATTCAATTGCAGATGCTTGAATTTGCTCTGTGGGAAGTCACCGCCTCGCCCGGACAGACCCCCGCCGCGCTGGCCATGCAGGCCAGCCGGCTGAAGGCCCGCGCAGAACAGGCTGCGGGGCACGTTACCCGTCTGGCGGTGCAGATGCATGGCGGCATGGGGTATTCGGACGAGTCCGATGTCGGCCTGATGCTAAAAAAAGCCATCGCGCTGTCCAGCGAGCTGGGCAACCGGCGCGCTCACCTGACGCGGTATCTGAAGGCGCTGCAACAGCAGCCGGCCGGATCGGCCGACCTCTCTGCCACGGCGGATGCGTCGGCAGAAACCTGGACGTCGTTTCCTGTCGACAGCGATTGGGATGCGATGCCGGAAGCCCACTTCCGGCAAATGCTGCGCGCATTTTATCGGGCGCACTACCCGGAACACTTGCGCCATCGCACCCGTCGCCTGCACTGGCACGAGATTGGCGACTGGTACCGTACGCTGGCGCGCCAGAAATGGATTGCGCCTGCATGGCCGAAACAATACGGCGGCATGGCGCTGTCTGCGGAAAAAATGATTGCCTATATCGAAGAGCAGGAGCGCTACGGCGTAGGGCGTCCGCCCGACCAGGGCCTGGTGATGCTGGGACCGATTCTGATTCGCTACGGCACGCCTGAGCAACAACAAAAGTACCTGCCCGCCATCTTGTCGGGCGAGCATGTCTGGGCGCAGGGCTATTCGGAACCCAATGCCGGCTCTGATCTGGCATCGCTGCGCTGCGAGGCCGTGCTGCAAGACGAATATTTTGTTGTGAACGGCCAGAAAACCTGGTCTACGCTGGCTCAGGATGCGACTCATATGTTCATGCTGGTGCGCACCGACAAGGAGGTGAAAAAGCAGGCAGGCATCAGCTTTCTGATGGTGGACCTGCGCACGCCCGGCATCACCGTCAGACCGATCCGCACCATTGCCGGAGACGAGGAGTATTGCGAAATCTTCTTCGATGATGTGAAAGTGCCCAAGGAAAACCTGGTGGGGCAGTTGAATCAGGGATGGACGATTTCCAAAGCGCTGCTTGGTTTTGAACGACTGTTCAGCGGCAACCCCAAACATGCTCAGAATACGCTGGCCATGATTGACAAGGTTATCGGTGCGACCGGGCTGAGCGATGATCCTGCTTTCATGACCGAGTATGCCCAATTGCATATGGATATTGCCGATCTGTCGTCCGCCTACGCAGCCTTTTCCGATATTGTCCGGCGCAACGAGCCGTTGCCGGCCAATGTGTCGTTGCTGAAAATATGGGCGACGGAAACGCACGAGAAGGCATCGCTTCTGTTGTTGGACGCAGCAGGCGAACAGGCGGGCACGACAGGCGTCGCGGCGTTCGCGAACAATAGCCTGGGGCAGGGCGATGCGTTGGAGAGTCGATCAGTGACCGTGGAGGATTTGCAGATGCCGCTATACAACGCCGCAGCAGCAAAGATATTCAGCGGCACCAACGAGATCCAGCGCAATATCCTGGCCAAAGTGGTGCTGGCATTGCCTGTGTAATAGATGCCCTGTCTGCGCCGCGGATAACAGGTGGCTTGAACCGTGTCGCGCATATACCGCTTGCATGCAGAGCGGGCTTCCAGGCGAAACCCTGTTGCAATGCGACATTGCGGCGCCACACGTGAGAGGATCACAACTGAAAATTGCAATTGAACAGCGCGTTCCATTGCATATCTGACTATAGCAACTGAAATGAAATTGGAGTAGACATGGCACAAACGCTTTCACATATCCGGGTGCTGGACCTGGGACGGGTATTTTCCGGACCGTGGACCGGACAGATGCTGGCCGATCTTGGCGCAGACGTGATCAAAGTGGAGCGCCCCGGCCGTGGCGACGATGTTCGCCAGCAGGGCTACCGGGCCAAAGATGAAGCCGGCAATGAGACCGCCGAAACCTCGTCATTTCTGGCCATGAATCGCGGCAAGCGTTCGGTCACGGTGAATATGTCCAGCCCGGAAGGCCAGGAGGTGATTCGCCAGTTGGCGGCGCAGTGCGATGTGCTGATTGAAAACTTCAAAGCCGGCGATCTGGCCCGTTATGGTCTGGATTACGCGTCGCTCAAGGCTGTCAATCCGCGTCTGGTGTATTGTTCCATTACCGGCTTCGGTCAATCCGGACCCTACAGCCATCGGCCCGGGTATGATCCGATCTTTCAGTCCATGAGCGGTCTGATGAGCCTGACCGGCAATCCTGCAGAAGCGCCAGGGGGCGGGCCACAGAAGGTGGGCTACGCCGTGTCGGACCTGACGGCAGGCTTTTATGCCATTATCGGCATCCTGGCTGCGTTGAATCATCGCGACGCCGTGTCGGGCGAAGGCCAGCATATTGACATTGCCTTGTTCGATGCGCAGGTCGCGTCTATCGGTCATATCGCCATGAATTATCTGGTCTCGGGTATTGTGCCCAAGCGCATGGGTACGGCCTCGCCCATTACCTGCCCATATCAGGCTTTTGAGTGCAGCGACGGGTACCTGATGATTGCGGTCGGCAACGATTCGCAGTTTCGCCAGTTCGTACAGCTGCTGGGATTGCCAGAGCTGGCCGATGACCCGCGTTTTGTGCTGAACCGCTTGCGCGCGCAAAACCAGAAGGCGCTTATTCCGATATTGCAGGCCGAGATGGTCAAGCATCCGATCCGGTATTGGCAGGATCAACTGGACGCCATGAACGTACCTTGCGGGCCTATCAATGACCTGAGCCAGGTGTTCGAAGATCCGCAACTGCAGCACCGCGATATGCTGATGCATATGCAGCATACGACCGCCGGGCGGATTCCGCAAATCGCCAATCCGTTAAAATTGTCGGCCACGCCGGTCAGCTATCGACGTCCGCCGCCGACCCTGAGCGAACATACCGACGAGGTGCTCAACGAGTTGCTGGGAATGGACCAGGCTGCCATTGCCCGGCTGCGTGAGAAAAAAATCATCTGAGTCTACACCTGGGCGCCTGTGACGCACGCAGGGTTCGCCATTGCGTCAGTTGTCGCGGCGCTTTGTGCTTGCGAATTGTTTGTATTGCATAAAATCGTGGGTACACCCCGATTTTTTTGACGGCGCAGAAGAAGACCTGGATGGCGCAGGCTGGGATGAGCGATGTTTTTGGCCGATGACAGGGACATTGCCCGGTCCGGGGAGCCAGGCAGTGAGCACTCACTGCGATCGCGGCGGCGTTAAGGGGTGTGCAAAGATCGTTAATGAGCGTTCAGCTTGTGTCGTGCAAGTGTGATATACAGCTTTCATCCATCAGTTTGACGTTAATTGTTCTGCACACCAATCCCATATGGCAATGACAGATTTTCTTGACGATAAGGCGCGCTTGCGCACGAGAAAGAAACTAGGACCCATTATTGGGGCTTTTTTAATTACCTGAAGCAATCGTCCGGCTTCGATATCCGCTGCCACAAAAGCCCGGCAGGCCAATGCGACGCCCTGGCCTGCCAGCGCCGCATCCAGCGCCAATGTTGTTTGGTTAAATACCGCCCCGGCAAGCCCGGCGTTGGCTGGCAATATCGTTGGCCAGTGATCGTGGGCATCGTGCAAAAGCGGGAGTTTACACAATTGATCCATGGTTAAGGGCAATTTCATATGCCTGACCAGATGCGGGCTTGCCACTGCCACCAATTCCTGGCGAAACAGCCGTTTCGCCTCCAGCTCGGCCGGGAAGGGTTTGTCAGTCAGCCGTATTGCGATGTCCACCTGGTCGTGGTCAAAATCCGATAGCGACTCGGTGGCGATGGTTCGCAACTCGACACCGGGAATCGCTGCATGCAGTTCAGCCAGGCGGGGAATCAGCAGTTTCGCCGCAACAGTCGGCGTGACGCTCATGGTCACCATCTGGGGCTGGACCAGGAGCTGATTGGTCGACTCCGTGAGCGTATCAAAAGCGCGACTCACGTTGACAAGATAGGCGGCTCCTGCCGTGGTAAGCGCCAACCCGCGCGCATGACGCTGGAACAAAGAGATGCCAAGGTGCGCTTCCAGGGCACGCACCTGCTGTGCGACAGCACCCTGGGTGACGCCAAGCTCCTGGGCTGCGGCCCGGAAACTGAGCCGACGCCCGGATACTTCAAAGGCGCGCAATGCATTCAATGGCGGTAATTTTCGGCGGGATTTGATCATAAGGCAGGACAGTAGAATTTCTACATTCTATTGCATAAATTCATCGCGTGCGTATTTGTGTATGTAGAGTGATAATAAGCAGGAAACATGTTCTTTAGGAGAATGATATGTCTGTAGAAAAAGTCGCACTGATTACTGCCGGTGGTTCAGGCATGGGCGCCGCCGCCGCACGCAAACTGGCTCAGGATGGTTATCGCGTTGCTATTTTATCTTCGTCAGGAAAAGGTGAGGCGCTTGCTAAAGCGCTGGGTGGTGTCGGTGTCACCGGTTCGAACCAGTCAAATGAAGACTTGCAGCGACTCGTTGATTTGGCAATGCGAGCGTGGGGGCGTATTGATGCGCTGGTGAACTCGGCGGGACATGGCCCGCGTGCGCCTATTCTGGATATTACGGATGAGGATTGGCACAAGGGTCTGGAGGTGTATTTTCTGGGCGCGGTCCGGCCTGCCAGACTGGTCGCCCCGATTATGGCGGCCCAGGGTGGCGGGGCCATCGTCAATATTTCCACCGCCTGGGCCTTTGAGCCTACCGAGGTGTTTCCGACTTCCACTGTTTTTCGTGCAGGCCTGGCCAGTTTCACCAAGATTTTTGCCGATACCTACGCTGCCAGGAATGTTCGCGTGAATAATGTGTTGCCAGGGTGGATTGATAGCCTGCCTGCCAGGGACGAACGGCGCGACAGCGTGCCCATGTCACGTTACGGAAAGGCCGAGGAAATAGCCGCCACGATTGCTTTCCTGTTGTCGGAAGGCGCTGGCTATATTACAGGACAGAACATCAAGGTCGATGGCGGCGTAACGCGTGGCGTGTGACCTTGGCGCCGTTGATGCCGCGGCGGCATGGGACCCGCCAATTTTCATCAATCACGTTTACAAGCGGGATTGTTTATCGAAAAGAGTGTATCTCGCTGTCGGGTGCAGCAAGAGCCGTGGGCAAGGGCGCTGCAATGCGAGTGCCTGCCGGGCACATGGTTGCTATTTCATTCGTCATAAATAAGCAGCAGCATGGTGGCCACCAGTGCGGGCCGCTCTTCTCCTTTGATTTCAAATGTATTGGAAAAGGTAAAAAGCGTGCCGCCGTTCTTCGGTTGCGCATCTACCAGGGTCTGCTGCAGCCGGACCTGTGAACCTACCGGCACCGGACTGACAAAACGCAAGTGGTTCAGGCCATAATTCAGGCCCTTGCCACGTCGGCTTATTCTGAAAATATCCCGCGCCAGCACCGGTATCAACGATAGAATAAAAAAGCCGTGTGCAATGGTTTTGCCTTCGGGCATCTCCCGCTGTGCGCGGTCAACATCAACATGGACCCAGTGATCATCGCCGGTCAGACGCGCATAGTGGTCAATCTGATCCTGCGTAACGGTAAACCACTGGCTGGCGCCTAGCGATTGTCCGCAATGGGTTGCCAGTTCGGCAGGGGTATCTACGAGCAACATTTGCATTCCCTTCATCAGATGCGCCCGCCTTGCAACGGGCGGGCGACAGAAAAAATCAGGCTGCCGGGCAGCGCGGGCTGCGCGTCATGTGGCGACCCCTGTGTTGCCGCCAGCAGCCATGGCTGGGCGGAAGATCGCCCAATGGCCGCCGCTTACTGTCCGATCGTTACGCCGGTCGTCTTGACAATGGTTTCCCATTTCTTGCGGTCGGTTTCAACGAACGCTCTGGCTTGTTCCAGCGACATCGGAACCGGAGGCAGATAGCCCTGGGCGTCCAGGCGAGACACCGTGTCCTTTTCTTTCAGCGCCTGGTTCATGGAGGCGTTCAGGCGTTCCAGAATGGCCGGATCGGTTTTGGCAGGCGCAATCAGAAGATTCCATATTTCAATGTTCAAGTCGGGGTAGCCACTTTCGACCAGCGTCGGGACTTTGTTCATTTGCGGATAGCGCTGCGCACTGCTGACGGCCAGGAATTTAAGTTTGGGGTTGCTCAATTGCGCTTTTGCAGCCGGTCCGGTCAGGATGCCGATAGGCACCTGGCCACCGATCAGATCGCTGGTCAGCGGCGAGTCGCCTTTGTACGGAATGTGCACGATATCCAGGCCGGCGATTTTTTTGAAGTATTCAAACACCAGGTGGCCGGGCGTGCCTGCGCCGGAGGTGCCGTAAGACAGACTGCCCGGCTTGGATTTGGCCAGCGCCACCAGTTCCTTGATATTGCTGACCGGCAGATCCTTGTTGACGGCCACCACGAGCGGCAGCGAGCCGATGTTGGCAATGGGGACCACATCCTGCGGCTGATAAGGCACTTTCATACCGATCAGGCGGGCAATGATCGTGCCGCCTACCGGGCCTACACCCAGATTGTAACCATCGGGCTGGGCGCGAACCACCGAGGCGATGCCTATAGTGCCCGCAGCGCCGGCGCGGTTTTCCACCACCAGGGTCTGTTTCAACTGCTTGGACATGCCGTCGGCCAGAATGCGCGCGGCAGTATCGCTGGAACCACCTGGCGGAAATGGCACGGTGACCTTGATCGGCTTGGACGGATAGGCGTCATCGGCGGCCAGCGCCGGCATGGGAGTCAGCAGCGCAGCGCAGAGCGTCAGCGCGGCTGCCAGGGCGCCCTGAATGCGCAAACCGGCGCCAGGGGCCAGGGACGAAATAGGGAGAGACTGTCTCATTGAGTTCCTCATTAATAATGTGTTGTGCCCGATTGTTTTTTTATTTAAGGCTGTGGCGGGCATCGCAGCACTGGACACCGGACATGCTAGGGTATTCCGTTGCTAATGTCAATAGGTCGTATTATTGAACTATATAGGCTATAATTATGTCCTATTGGTGCGATGCGCTATCGTGATTAAGGCCGGCAGGCCGGCGCGTGCGCTGCGCAGCCGGTGCGCCTGGGTGAGTGACGGCCATTGATGGGCGCGCATCAACAACAAGCGGACATACCAGTTCAAGGAGAAGGAAAGATGAGTCAGAAAAGCGGGCCACTGTCGCATGTACGGGTGCTGGACCTGAGTCGCATCATGGCCGCGCCATGGGCGAGCCAGCTGCTGGCAGACATGGGGGCGACGGTCATTAAGGTGGAACGGCCCGGGCAGGGAGATGATACGCGGGCCTGGGGGCCGCCGTTTTTACAGGACGCCACGGGGAACAACACGGCGGAGGCCGGCTACTATCTGTCGGTCAATCGCGGCAAGGAGTCCATCACCGTCGCCCTGGATACGCCGGAAGGCCAGCAGATTGTGCGCGATCTGGCCAGGGAGTGCGATATCGTATTGGAAAATTTCAAAACGGGCGCGCTGGCAAAATATGGTCTGGACTACGCCAGTCTGAAACAAGTGAATCCGCGCCTGATCTATTGCTCGGTCACCGGGTTCGGCCAGGACGGTCCCCGGAAAAACGAAGCGGCCTACGATTTTCTGATTCAGGCCATGGGCGGTTTAATGAGCGTGACCGGCGAGCGGGATGATAAGCCGGGCGGCGGGCCGCAGAAAGTGGGCATTCCCATCGTCGATCTGATGACCGGTATGTATACCGCGGTAGCGGTACTGGCTGCACTGGCCAATCGCGAACAGACCGGCGAAGGCGAGTATATTGATCTTGCCATGCTGGATGTGCAGACTGCCGTGCTGTCCAATCAGGCCATGAATCACCTGCTGTCCGGCAAGACGCCGAAACGCGGCGGCAATGCGCATCCGAACATTCAGCCGCAGGATGTCTATTCCTGCCGGGATGGAGATGTCATTCTGGCCGTGGGCAACGACAGGCAATTTGTCAAATTGTGTGATGCCCTGCGGCGGCCCGAGCTGGCCAGCGATGCACGTTTCAATGTCAACGCCCAGCGCGCGCGCAATGTTGCCGAACTGACTGCGCTGTTGCAGGAGGAATTTGCGCGCTGGAGCCGGGCCGAACTGGTTGCTGCCCTGAGCGCGGCCGGCGTGCCCTGCGGGCCGATCAACAGTGTTCCCGAAGTGTTCCAGGAGCCGCAAGTCCGGCATCGTCGCATGCTGCGCAGCGTGCCGCATCCTGCCGGCGTAGATGTGCCGCAGGTTGTCTGTCCGATCAATTTCACCAACCGGCCGCTGCAATTTGAGTCGCCGCCACCGCTGCTGGGGCAGCATACCGAAAAAATCCTGACCGATCTTGGTTATGACGCAGCGAAGGTTCGCCAGTTGCGCGAGTCTGGCATTGTTTGAAGCAAAGGAAAATAAATATGAATGAAATCCAATTGGAAAAGCAGGGGAAAATCGCCATCGTCACGCTGGACTGCCCGCCGGTCAACGCCTTGACCCTGGCGCGCTATGAGGCCATTACCCAGACCTTTGAATCGATCAATGCCATGGACGATATCAATGTCGTCGTATTTACCGCCAGGGGCACGAAAGCGTTTTGCGCCGGGCTTGAACTCAAGGAATTCCTGGCCGCGACACCCGAAGAAGATCCTGCAAGAGCGCAAGTGGTGCGTGCCACTTTTCGCGCTATCCGCCATTGTGTCGTTCCAGTCATTGCGGCGGTCAATGGGCCGGCACTGGGGGCAGGCAGCGTGCTGGCCAGCAGCAGCGATATTCGCGTCGCTTCGGAAAAAGCCACCTTCTCGATGCCGGAAATCAATGTCGGGCGTTGTGGCGGCGGCGCGCACACCGGCCGCCTGGTGCCGCAAGGCAGCTTGCGGTATATGGCGTTTACCGGCGAACAGATCAGTGCCTGGGAGGCGCATCGCGTCGGCTTCGTGGAACGGGTGGTTGCGCCAAGGCTGCTGATGCCGACCGCGATGGATATGGCCCAGGTGATTGCGTCCAAAAGCCGCATCGGCCTGGTGACCATGAAGGAGGCTTTGAACCGGATCGAAGCCATGCCGGTGGACGAAGGCTATGAACTTGAACAGCAGTACAGCACCCAGTTGATGAATTCGGAAGATGCGCGCGAGGCAGTGCGAGCCGTGGTTGAAAAACGGGCGCCGGTATTCAAGGGCCGATAGTCTGATTGATGCGCCTTTGGTTACATGACCGGCTGCATGACTCGGTATAATGCAGTAGTTAATGGCGGCGCCGCAGGGGGAAACGTGCTAACGCACTTTGATTGCGGCGGCGCCAACACAATGGACAGGAAGATGACACAAGCGCAGACCAGGAACAACACCGCACCCATTGATTTCAGCCGCAGCGCTGCCGCTCGCTATGTACAGTTGGCCAGCCTGTTTCGGCGGCGCGTCGAATCGGGTCAGTGGCCCGTGGGCTCGCAGATTCCGACGGTTGACGAGTTGGCAGAGGAATGCCAGGTCGCCCGTGCAACGGTACGCCAGGCCCTGGATCTGCTGGAAGCGGAAAAGCTGATTGAGCGGTATCGTGCAAAAGGCACGTTTGTTACCGGCAAGCCGCAAGAGCAGTTTTGGTGCGAAGTGGCATCCAACTGGGATGGTCAGCTGATCGCGCCCGAAGGGGTCAGTATTGAAATTCTGGCGGCCCGTGACCGGCGCATGCCGTCCTCGGCCGACCTGTCGCTGGGCAAGCTGGCGCAAAGTTATCAGTACTGGCACCGCCGGCACTGGCGCAATGGGCGTCCCTACTACCTGGGCGAAGTGTTCATTGACGAAAAGGTGTGCCGGCGCATTCCTGCCAAGGCATTCGAAAGCAAAACGTCCATGCGCATTTTACGTGACTTGCCCGGGCTGGAGATTGTCGAGGCCCATCAGACATTGACGCTGGGCTCGGCCGACCCTGAGCTGGCCGATCTGCTGCAACTGCCCCTGAATGCGCCGGTCGCCCATGTGCATCGCAGCGCTGTGGACCAGAATGGCACCATTGTCTTTATTGGCGACGGTATTTATCGGGGCGATGTGGTTCGGCTGGATATTCGCCTGAAATAGGTGCCGGCAGGTGCCGCCGCCGGGCGACCGCGGTTGCAATCACAGGCGCCCGCGTCGGCGCCAGACTGCAGCGTTGCAGGGCAACAGGGCAACAGGGACAATTTGGCGGCGCAGGCTAACCCGCAGAGCGGGTCGAGCCGGCACAACCGACAGATTTGATCGGTGACCGGCCCGACGCGCCTGTTTATTTACTGCTCGTGGCCAGTTTCACTGCCAGGCCGACGAAGACGACGGCAGCCAGCCTGTTGAGCACATGCTGGGCCAGTGCCGATTGCTTCAGAGAGCGTCCCACAAAACCGGAAAAGACGGCCACCAGGTTGAAGATCAGCAGCGCGCACACAATGAAAATTGCGCTGAGCATCAGCAATTGCAGGGTGACAGAGCCGGCGTCGGGGCGGGCAAATTGCGGCAGGAAGGCCAAAAAGAAAATACTGAGTTTGGGATTGGTGGCGCTCATCAGAATGCCGCGCCGGTAAAACTGCAGGTCGCTGCGGCGCGAGGGGGCGGTCTCGCCCGAGGCAAAGACCGGCGGCGCGCGCCATGCCTGCCAGGCCATGTAGAGCAGATAGCCGGCGCCAACCAGCTTGAGGATCAGAAACGCGGTCTGCGACGCGGCGATCAGGGCGGCGATACCGATGGTCACGATGAAGGTGTGCCAGAGCAAGCCGGTGCATAAACCTAGCGTAATCATGAAGCCGGCGCGCCAGCCCCAGAGCATGGATTGAAACAGCACAAACAGATTGTCGGGGCCGGGCGAGAGCGCCAGCAGGCAGGCAATACCCGCGAAAACGAATGCGGTGTCGGCACTGATCATGATGTCTCCGGATCGGACGTGGCTATAATGGTTGACTGTTTGAATCATAAACCACAGGGTCGCACCATGTCTTCTGAATCGTCCATTCATACCCGTTTACAGCATCTGGGCACAGCGCCATGTGACGCGCTGCACCCGGTCGCGCCAGTAGGCCTGCCGGCTATCCGCACCAGCACAGTGAGATTCAATACGGTTGAGGACCTGGAAAATACCTATAAACGCAAAAGCCGCGGCGAACGATTAGTCACCTACGGTCGCATGGGTATGGAAACCCACGCCGCCCTGGAAGATGTGTTCTGCGCGCTCGAAGGCGGTCAACGGGCTTTTCTGGCTTCGTCGGGCCTGGGCGCGATCAGCATGGCGCTGCTCTCGCTGCTGAGTGCGGGTGATCACCTGCTGGCTGCCGATTGCGTATACGGGCCGGTGTATCACCTGAACAATACGGTGTTGCAACGCATGGGTATAGAGGCCACCTTCACGTCGGCCAAAGATCTGCACGCGCTGGAGCAGCACGTGAAGCCGAACACCAAAATACTGTATGTGGAAGCGCCCGGGTCTTTGCTTATGCAGATGCTGGATATGCCGGCGCTGGCCGAGTTCGCCCGGCGCCACGGGCTGATCCTGGTTACCGATAATACCTGGGGTTCCGGTTACGCTTATCAGCCACTGGCATTGGGGGCCGATGTCAGTATCGTGGCGGGCACCAAATACGTGGCCGGGCACTCCGACCTGATGCTGGGTGCGGTCATTGCGAATGATCCCGAGCTGATCAAAATCATCGACACCAATCAGTATGCGATGGGCTTTTCCATCAGTGCCGATGATGCCTGGCTGGCGATCCGCGGGGTACGGACGCTGCCGGTGCGCATGGAGCAGCACGCGCGCAATGCGCTTGCGATCTGCCAGTGGCTGGCGCAGCAGCCTGTGGTGCAACAGATTTTCCATCCGGCCTGGCCGCAGGATGCCGGACATGATTTGTGGAAGCGCGATTGCACCGGATCCAACGGTCTGATGTCGGTTGCGCTGGCCCTGTCTGCCGACCAGGTGCGCACTTTTGTCAATGCCTTGACGCTGTTCGGTATCGGCTACTCATGGGGGGGATACGAAAGTCTGGTGCAATGGGTCGACACCGCAGCGTTGCGCAATCATGCCTATTTTGGCGACGCTGCCAACAGCGGTGCGCAAGTGGTGCGCCTGCATATTG
>DATGQC010000047.1:0-4193 GCA_035304425.1 Advenella sp. | reverse complement strand
AGGGCAACTACTACAAGACCCCTTCCTCAATGCATTGCGCAAAGAGCACGTCCCTGTTTCCATCTACCTTGTCAATGGCATCAAACTGCAAGGCCATATCGAGTCTTTTGACCAATATGTCGTCCTGCTGCGTAACACGGTTACCCAGATGGTATATAAGCATGCCATTTCTACTGTCGTGCCAGCGCGTGCCGTTAATCTGAATCTTGAATCCGACGCAAACTGATACCCTCGAGCGCAGAGAGGCTAAATGGGGTACCGACCCGGGCATGCGGGCCGTGCTGGTCGGGATGGATTTTGGCAAGGGGGATTTCGAGGCAAGCCTGGAAGAATTGATGCTGCTGGCTCGTTCGGCTGGCGCGGAACCTGTTACCACCATCATCGGCAAGCGAGCCAGTCCCGATGCAGCGCTGTTCGTCGGTTCCGGCAAGGCCGATGAAATCGGGCGCGTCATCCGTGACAGCGGTAGCGCGCTGGCGATTTTCAATCATGCGCTGTCGCCGGCCCAGCAGCGCAACCTGGAGCGCCACCTGAAGGCACGGGTCATCGACCGTACCAACCTGATTCTTGATATTTTTGCGCAGCGTGCCAAGAGTCACGAAGGCAAGATCCAGGTCGAACTGGCGCAGTTGCAGCACCTGGCGACTCGCCTGGTCCGTGGCTGGACCCACCTGGAGCGGCAGAAGGGTGGCATCGGGCTTCGTGGTCCCGGGGAAACCCAGCTGGAAACCGACCGCCGCCTCCTCGGTGAACGAGTAAAAATGCTGCGCAGCAAGCTGGGCAAGCTGCAGCGACAACGAACGACCCAGCGCCGCGCGCGTGCCCGCAGCGATACCTTTTCGGTGTCGCTGGTGGGTTATACCAATGCCGGCAAGTCGACCTTGTTCAATAGCCTGACCAAGGCACAGGCCTACGCCGCCGACCAGTTGTTCGCCACGCTCGATACCACGTCACGGCGCATCTATCTGGGCGAGGTTGGCAATGTAGTGGTGTCGGATACGGTCGGCTTCATCCGTGAACTGCCGCACCAACTGGTGGCGGCTTTTCGTACCACGCTGGAAGAGACTATTCATGCGGATTTGCTGCTGCATGTGGTGGACGCCTCCAGCCCGGTGCGCATGGAACAGATAGCAGAGGTCAACGAGGTCTTGAGGGAGATTGGTGCTGATCATATTCCACAGGTGCTAGTCTGGAACAAGATCGATGCGGTCGGCGCCGAGCCGGCTTTGGAACGTGATGAATATGCTAAAATTCATCGTGTTTTTATCAGCGCCCAGACTGGCGCTGGCGTAGACCTGCTGCGCCAGGCGATCGCGGAACATGCGCAAGGGAGGCATATCGCGCGGTCGGGGGAAGATGAGCCCATGGCGTCACGCGACGGACATGTTTGATTAATTGGGATTCCAACATTTATTGGGCCGCATACTATAACAATGCTTTTTTCCAAACTTAGAAAAGCTCGTTTGATATTCTCGCTGAACGATCCCGGCTGGGGAAGAGGATCGCAGAATAACGAACCTCCAAAGAATCCGGACAACAATCGAAAGCCGCCAGAAGGACCACCTGATCTCGATCAGTTGTGGCGCGACTTCAATCAGCGCCTCAACCGCATGTTCGGTAACAGGAAAGGTGGTGGCGGCGGGACCGGAGGCGACTCTCCCTCCGACATGAAAGGCGCCGGCATCGGCATCGGCGCGATCCTCGCCGTTGCCTTGTTCCTGTGGGCGATCAGCGGCTTTTTCATCGTGCAGGAAGGTCAGACTGCCGTGGTCAAGACCTTCGGCAAATACAGTCATTCCACGCCCGCCGGTTTCAACTGGCGCTGGCCTTATCCCATTCAGTCGCACGAGACGGTCAATGTGTCGGAAGTGCGGATTATCGAAGTCGGCTATCGCGGCAATGTTCGCAACAAGCAGGTGCGCGAGGCACTGATGCTGACCGAAGACGAGAACATCATCGATATCCAGTTTGCGGTGCAGTATCGCCTGAAGAGCGCGGCCGACTGGATATTTAACAACCGCGACAAGGATGAAATGGTCAAGCAGGTCGCCGAGACTGCCATCCGCGAAGTGGTCGGCAAGAACAAAATGGACTTCGTGCTTTACGAAGGTCGTGAGCAGGTGGCACTCGATACCAGCGAGTTGATGCAGCAGATCCTGGATCGTTACGGCTCGGGCGTGCAGGTCGCAGCCGTGACCATGCAGAATGTGCAGCCGCCGGAGCAGGTGCAGGCCGCTTTCGACGATGCGGTGAAAGCGGGGCAGGATCGCGAGCGCCTGAAGAACGAGGGCCAGGCTTATGCCAATAACGTGATCCCGCGTGCCCGGGGTTCTGCCGCACGCCTGATGGAAGAAGCCGAGGCCTATCGTGCGCAGTCGGTCGCAACCGCTCAGGGTGACGCCGAACGTTTCCGTCAGGTGGTGGCCGAGTATCAGAAAGCCCCTGCTGTTACGCGCGAACGTATGTACCTGGAAACCATGCAGCAAATTTTCACGAATACAAGCAAGATCATGGTGGATGCCCGCACTGGCAACAACCTCCTTTATTTGCCCCTGGATAAGCTGATCGCCCAGACTGCGACTGGTGATGCCAATGCCGCCGCTCGTCCGCCTGCACCGACGCTGGACGGGCAGCAGAGCGCCGCCCCTGTGACGTCCGATGACGGGCGTAACCGGGATGCACGTACCAACCGTGATCGGGAGGGCAGATAATGAGTCGTCCGGTTTCCATTCTCATCGCGCTGGCCATTCTGTTGGGGGTGGCGTCGTCCATGCTATTTGTGGTCGATCAGCGCAAGTACGCGGTGGTGTTCGCGCTGGGTGAAGTCAAGCAAGTGATTAACGAGCCCGGCCTGCATTTCAAGCTGCCGCCGCCGTTCCAGAATGTGATGTTCATCGAAAAGCGTATCCTGACACTGGATACGCCGGATGCAGATCGCTTCATTACCGCAGAAAAGAAGAACATCCTGGTGGATGCCTTCGTGAAATGGCGCATTACCGACCCGCGCCTGTTCTTCGTGAGCTTTGGTGGTGACGAGCGCCGTACCCAGGACCGTCTCGCGCAGATCGTCAAGGCCGCACTGAACGAGGAAATTACCAAGCGCACCGTGCGCGAGGTGATCTCGGGTGAAAGAAATGCTGTCATGGCTGCGGTCAACAGCAAGGTGTCGGCCGAGAGCAAGACGCTGGGCCTGGAAATCATCGACGTTCGCCTGAAGCGGGTCGATTACGTCGAGCAGATCAGCGCCTCCGTGTATGACCGCATGCGTGCAGAGCGTACCCGGGTTGCGAACGAATTGCGTTCTACCGGTTTTGCCGAGTCCGAAAAGATTCGTGCGGATGCCGATCGTCAGCGCACCGTGATCCTGGCGGAAGCCTATCGCGAGGCGGAGGCAATCCGAGGCAAGGGCGAGGCGCAGGCGACGCAGATCTACGCGCAGGCCTTTGGACAGAACCCGGAATTTTTCCGCTTTTATCGTAGCCTGGAAGCCTATCGGAACAGCTTCAAGGACCGTCATGATGTGATGGTCATTGATCCGAATTCCGACTTCTTCCGCTATTTCAAGAACGCGACTCCTGCGAACGCGGCTCCGAACAGATAGTGCGGATGTGAGCAATTCGTGGTTGATGGCAGTGGGATTGATGCTCATACTTGAGGGCATCGTCCCCTTTCTTTTACCGAAACGGTGGCGACAGACGTTCGAGCAGCTCACGCGCTTTAACGATGGCCAGCTCCGTTTTTTCGGATTGGCGGCACTGCTGACCGGAGCAGCAGTGCTTTTTGTCGTTTTGTGACGCTTGATTTATTCTCTTCGCTGTTATGCCTAACTGGCTTCTTCCCGAAAATATTGCCGATGTCTTGCCGTCCGAGGCGCGCAAGATAGAAGACTTGCGGCGGGCTATCCTCGATCATTTCCGTCTGTACGGTTATGAACTGGTCATGCCGCCCATGCTGGAATACCTGCAATCCCTCACTGTGGCCAGCCAGGACGTGGCGCTGCGCACCTTCAAGGTCGTGGATCATCTGTCAGGCCGCACCATGGGGCTGCGGGCCGACATGACCACGCAGATTGCCCGCATCGATGCGCACCTGCTCAACCGCGAGTCGGTTACCCGGCTGTGCTATGCGGGCAGCGTGTTGCATACGCGTCCCTCGGGTTTGCATGCGACCCGCGAACCTTTCCAGATCGGTGC
>DATGQC010000046.1:0-2375 GCA_035304425.1 Advenella sp. | reverse complement strand
CCCCGTGGGACGAAGCGCAAGAGAAAGCCTGGCTGCTGCGCTGCATGGAAGTCTATGCCGCCCAGGTCGATCGCATGGACCAGGGAATAGGGCGCATTATCGCGGCACTGGAGGAAACCGGGCAGCTTGCCAATACACTTGTTATTTTTCTGTCTGACAACGGGGCCTGCGCCGAGGATATTCCCGAGGGCGTCACCGTGGATGAGCTGGTTAATAAATTGATGATTGCCAAGGCACGCACGCGCACCGGCGAAGAAGTCCATTTCGGCAATAATCCCAGTATCATGCCGGGGCCGGAAAACACCTATCAAAGCTATGGTGTGGCCTGGGCCAATTTATCCAATACGCCATTCCGGCTGTATAAGCACTGGATACATGAAGGCGGTATATCAACCCCGCTGATATGCCATTGGCCGGAAGGCATCAAGGAAAAAGGGGGGATCCGTCATTCGCCGGGCTATTTGCCGGATATCATGGCCACCCTGCTGGATGTTAGCCATACCGCTTACCCGCAGGATTGGGAGGGCCAGGCCGTTGCGCCGCTTGAGGGAACCAGCCTGAAGCCCTTGTTCGACCAGGATGGGCAGGAGCGGCCGGCCATGTTCTGGGAACACGAAGGAAATGCGGCGGTTCGTATTGGCAACTGGAAGCTGGTGCGCAATTATCCCGGTCCCTGGGAACTGTACGACCTGGATGCGGATCGCACCGAACTGCACGATCTGGCTGGGCGTCATCCCGAACGCGTGCAGGACATGAGTGCCCAGTATGACGCATGGGCTAACCGTTGCGGCGTTCTGCCACGCGAGAAAGTCCTGGCCATGATGAAAGCGCAAACGTCAGCGCCCGCTTTCTGGGAGAAAGAGGATCAGCAGTGAGTTCGGACGAAGAACCGCGCAAGGCATGCTGCGTGCCTGCAGCGCCGCTTGCTTGCGGAGGCTCGCCACGCCCCGGGAACACTCAGGTTCGAGCCGCAGCGCCCGAATCGGCTGGCGGCAGCGGTTTGATCCTGATTCCCGCGCAGCAGTTCCTGATGGGGTCAAACGACCTGGATGGCTTTCGGGATGACGGGGAAGGTCCACCCAGGCTGGTCACTGTCGATGCCTTCCGTATTGCGCCAACGGTCGTCACCAACCGCCAGTTTGCGGACTTTGTGCGCGATACGCGCTATATCACCGATGCCGAGCGAGCTGGCGCCTCTTTTGTGTTTTATGGCCAGTTGTCCGGCGGTGGCGACACGTCGTCTTTGCCCGCACCGCCCGGGCTGCCCTGGTGGCGTCTGGTCGCAGGCGCAGCCTGGCAACGGCCGGAAGGCCCCGGCTCGCATATTCATGACCGGCCCGACTATCCTGTGGTGCATGTTTCATGGTTTGACGCGCAGGCCTACTGCGCCTGGTCAGGCCTGCGCTTGCCCACCGAGGCGCAATGGGAGTGCGCCGCCCGAGGCGGACTGCAGGGCAAACGCTATCCCTGGGGCGATGAACTGATGCCGGGTGGGCAAATGCGTTGCAATATCTGGCAGGGTACTTTTCCTGACAATCCGGCCGCCGGGTGGACGCTCGGGCCATTGCCGGCACGCTCGTTTGAACCCAATGGCTATGGTTTGTACAACACGGCGGGTAATGTCTGGGAGTGGTGCGCAGATTCTTTTTCGCCTCAATATCATCAGGTTACCGGTAGCTATAACCCCATTTTCAGCGAGGACAGTGGTTACCGCTCCATGCGTGGAGGGTCGTTCCTATGCGACGCCTCTTATTGCAATCGTTATCGTGTGGGCGCGCGCAACAGCAATACGCCAGACAGCACGACGAGTAATTGTGGGTTTCGGGTGGTCAAGTAGGGGGTGGTGGCCCGCTGAACCAGCAGGCCGGTACTTGACGCTATTGAGCCGGTATCCCGGCCTTTTGAATGACGTCGCCCCAGAGCTTGATTTCGGTTTTGACGAAATCCTGGAACTGCTCAGGGGAACCGCTGTAGGCATTGAGTCCACGTTTTTCAAAATCCTGTTTGACGGCGTCGCGCGAAAAGGTGCGCTGCAAGGCGTCGCCGATCTTTTTGGCAACGTCGCTGTCGATGCCTGCCGGCGCAAAAACGCCGAACCATAACGTGGCGTCATAGCCTTTGATACCTTCTTCATCAAAGGTCTTCACGTCTGGCAGCGCTGCCGAACGTTGCCTTGTGGTAACGGCCAACGCCTTGACGCGGCCCGACTTCACATAGGGCAGCGCGGTGGGCAAGGGCTCCAGCAGGAAGTCGATTTGTCCGCCCATCAGGTCGGTCATGGCCGGAGCGCCGCCCCGGTATGGAATATGCAGCCACTTTGCGCCGGTGCGCAGCTTCAGCAGTTCGGTTTTTATATGATGGCTGGTGCCTGCGCC
>DATGQC010000045.1:0-8372 GCA_035304425.1 Advenella sp. | reverse complement strand
GCATTTTAAACTATTTATCATTTTTTTGGTTGAGATTATATTGTCGTCAATTGCCCTTTGACCTAGCCAGACCAAAACGAATTCTGCACTCAGCGACACACAGTATTGCAGTTGTGGTCCGGCGTCCCCGTTTTGATTTTTCCTTTCATTTTCAACAGAAGCACCTTCAATGTATCCCTCCATTATGTCTTACTGCAAGCGGCCAGTATTGGCCGCGTGGATTGTCAGTGCCCTGACCGTCCTGATGCTGACTGGTTGCAGTGACCAGTCCACACCGGCCTCCATGCCGCCTCCATCCGTCAGCGTCGCACAACTGGCGCTGCATGACGTCAGACTGTGGGACGACTACAACGGCCGTATTAGTGCGGTCGAAACCGTTAAACTGCGCCCGCGCGTCTCAGGCTACATTGATCGCGTCGCCTTCACTGAAGGCAGCGAAGTGCACAAGGGCGATGTGCTGTTCGTCATTGATGCGCGCAGCTACCGCACTGTCCTGGCGCAGGCCGAAGCCCAGCTTGCGCGCGCCCGCGCGCATGCCAGCCAGGCCGCCAGCGAAGCCAAACGGGCGCGGATGCTGGTCGCCCAGCGGGCCGTGTCCACCGAGATGTACGAACAAAGACGCACTGCCGCCGCGGTCGCACAAACGGACGCGCAGGCGGCGGAGGCGGCCGTGAATGCGGCGCTTCTGAACGTTGAGTGGACACAAGTGCGCGCGCCGATCTCGGGTCTTGCCGGCAGGGCCGAAGTCACCGCCGGCAATCTGGTCAACGCCAACGATGCAGGCAGCGTACTGACCACGCTGGTCTCGCAGGACAAGGTATACGTGTATTTCAACGCCGATGAAAGCGCGTTCCTGCGCTACGCGGAAATGGCGCGCAACGGTCACCGTGGCAGCGAGCTGGACGGCAGGTTGCCCGTACAGGTTGGCTTGTCCGGCGAAGATGGATTTCCGCATCGCGGTACCGTCGACTTTCTTGACAACCAGATCGACAGCAATACCGGCACCATGCGCATGCGTGCCGTACTGGACAACAAAGACGGGGTGTTCACCCCAGGTCTGTTTGCACGCGTGCGCCTGCTCGGCAGCGGACGGTTCGATGCGCTGCTGATCGACGACAAGGCGGTGTTGACCGACCAGGATCGCAAGTACGTGTGGATTGTTGACGAGCAGGGCAAAGCCCAGCGCCACGACGTCAAGCTTGGCCGCAAGGCCAACGGGCTGCGCATCGTTGAAAGCGGCCTCGCCCCGGGCGACAAGGTGATCGTCGACGGCGTGGATAAAGTGTATATGCCGGGCCTTCCGGTTGATGCGAAAACCGTACCGATGCAGCCGATCGCAGCCCACGTCGCGAATAACTGAGGAAACCGGCGCTATGGATTTTTCAAAGTTTTTCATCGACCGTCCGATCTTCGCTGCGGTCCTGTCTATCGTGATTTTCGCCGCGGGCCTGATTGCGATTCCGATCCTGCCAACTGACGAATACCCCAACGTCGTGCCACCGTCTGTGGTGGTGCGCACCGTATATCCGGGCGCCAATCCCAAGGTCATTGCCGAAACCGTGTCCGCCCCCCTGGAAGAAGCGATCAACGGCGTCGAAGGCATGATGTACTTCAAGTCGGTCGCCGACTCCGATGGCGTGCTGCAGATGACCGTGACGTTTCGCCCCGGCACCAACGCCGACGATGCCACCGTGCGTGTGCAAAACCGTGTTGCCCAGGCACAGGCGCGTCTGCCCGAAGACGTGCGCCGCCAGGGGGTGACCGTACAAAAGCAGTCACCGACATTCCTGATGGTTGTTAATCTCATCTCGCCGGACGCCCGCTACGATTCGCAGTATCTGCGCAATTACGCACGCTTGCATGTCAAGGACGCGCTTGCACGGATTCCGGGTGTCGGCGATGTCGGGGTGTTTGGCGGCGGCGACTACGCGATGCGCGCCTGGCTCGATCCTGGAAAGATTGCCGCCCGCAACCTGACTGCAAGCGACGTCGTCACGGCCATGCGCGAGCAGAACGTGCAGGTGTCAGCCGGCCAGATCGGCGCAGAACCGATGCCCAACAGTCAGTTTCTGAGCTTGATTAATGCGAAGGGTCGATTGAGCACCATTGAGGAGTTTGGCGATATCGTGCTCAAGAGCGGTCGCGATGGCCAGATTGTGCACCTTCGCGACGTGGCCCGCCTGGAGCTTGGCGCAAACGACTACAGCTTGCGCTCACAGCTGGACGGCAAGAACACCGTGGCGATGGGAATATTCCAGTCGCCCGGCGCCAATGTGCTGGACATCCGCAACCAGGTGATCAGCACGATGGATGAGATCCAGAAGGGCTTCCCGCCCGGCGTCAGCTATGCGTCGGTGTACGACACCACGATTTTTGTGCGCGACTCGATCAAGGCAGTCATCAGCACGCTGCTGGAGGCGGTGCTGCTGGTCGTGCTGGTGGTTATCCTGTTCCTGCAGACCTGGCGCGCGTCGATCATTCCGTTGGTCGCGGTGCCGGTGTCGGTCGTTGGCACCTTCGCGGGGCTGTACCTGTTGGGCTTCTCGATCAACACCCTGAGCCTGTTCGGACTGGTGCTGGCGATCGGCATCGTGGTCGATGACGCCATCGTCGTGGTCGAGAACGTTGAGCGCAACATCGAAAAAGGGCTGACCCCGATGGCCGCCGCGCATCAGGCGATGACGGAGGTGTCCGGTCCGATCGTCGCCATTGCACTGGTGCTGTGCGCCGTATTCGTGCCCATGGCGTTCCTCTCGGGGGTGACCGGCGAGTTCTACAAGCAGTTCGCCACCACCATCGCCATCTCTACGTTGATCTCTGCGGTCAACTCCCTGACCCTGTCTCCCGCTCTGGCTGCGCGATTGCTCAAGCCGCACGACGCGCCAAAAGATGCCCCGTCGCGCGTGATCGACCGCTTGTTCGGCTGGCTATTCCGTCCGTTCAACCGGTTCTTCCACAAAAGTGCAACCAATTACCAGGGCGCCGTGTCTCGCGCGCTGGGCAGGCGTGGCGCGGTATTCCTGGTGTATGCGTTGCTGTTGCTCGGTACCGGCGTCATGTTCAAGGCGGTGCCCGGCGGCTTCGTACCCGATCAGGACAAGGGCTATCTTGTCACCGGCGTCATCCTGCCACCAGGCGCATCGCTTGAACGCACCGACGCGCTGCTCAAAAAAGTTGTCGACATCGTCATGCACACCGAGGGCGTAACGCATACGGTGACATTTCCGGGCTTCAACCCATTGCAGAACACGAATTCACCGAATACCGGTGTGACTTTCCCTGTCCTGAAGCCGTTCTCCGAGCGCAAACGCAGTGCCGCGCAAATCAATGCAGAGATCAACAAGAAGATCTCTGCATTGAAGGAAGGCATCACGTTCTCAATTTTGCCGCCCCCGATCCTGGGGCTTGGCAATGGTGCGGGCTATTCCCTGTACGTTGAAGATCGCGCAGGGATGGGATACGGCGCACTGCAAAATGTCATGGGGGCGCTGCAAGGCGCGATTTCGCAGACGCCTGGCATGACCTATCCGGCCAGCAGCTATCGGGCCAACGTGCCGCAGTTTGATGCTGAAGTCGACCGGGTCAAGGCCAAGGCTCAGGGCGTGCCATTGACCAGCGTATTTGACACGTTACAGACCTATCTCGGGTCAGCCTACGTCAATGACTTTAACCAGTTCGGCCGCACCTGGCAGGTGATCGCACAGGCAGATGCCGAATTCCGCGACGATATTGAAGACATTGCCAACCTGCGCACCCGCAATGACCGCGGCGAGATGGTGCCGATCGGCAGCGTCGTGAAGATCAAACAGACCTTCGGTCCCGATCCGGTGATGCGCTTCAATGGCTATCCGGCCGCCGACCTGGCCGGCGGCGCAGATCCGCACGTGCTGTCTTCGAATGAAGCGATGGGCAAAATCGCCGAATTGGCGCAGAGAGTGCTACCGCCTGGCATGCAATTCGAATGGACGGACCTTAGCTATCAACAGGCGACGCAAGGCAAGGCTGCATTGGTGGTATTCCCGCTAGCGGTGCTGCTGGTGTTCCTGGTGCTTGCCGCGTTATACGAGAGTTGGACGCTCCCGCTGGCCGTGATCCTGATCGTGCCAATGTGTCTGTTGTCCGCGCTGTTCGGCGTATGGCTGACCGGTGGCGACAACAATGTATTCGTACAGGTCGGCCTGGTGGTGCTGATGGGCCTGGCATGCAAGAATGCAATCCTGATCGTTGAGTTCGCCCGCGAACTGGAAATGCAGGGCAGCGGCATCGTCGAGGCGGCGCTGGAAGCCTGCCACCTGCGTCTGCGTCCGATCGTCATGACCTCCATCGCCTTCATCGCCGGCACCGTTCCGCTGTTGTTCTCCCATGGCGCCGGCGCGGAAATTCGTGCGGCAACGGGCGTCACGGTGTTCGCCGGCATGTTGGGCGTCACCCTGTTCGGCCTGTTCCTGACGCCAGTGTTCTACGTCGCCTTGCGTAAACTGTCCGGACGCAAACTCGTCCAACATGGCGCATCAACCTTTGCCCACGATCCGCCCCATGCCGCAAAGGAGAATCCGATATGAAAGTCTATGTAGAAACGGCGCCTTAAGGTCTACTTTGACCGCCTGCACCGGGAACAGGATGCAGGCGGTATTGCGAATGCCATCGTGGGCATTGGCGACGCCAGGCAGGTAGGTTCAAGACGATCCAAGTGGCGCGCACTTTAACCGATCCGACTGTCATTGCTACGGTAAACAAGCGTCGAATATCACCGGGGCTCTGTTACCAGGGAACCACGCGACCAAGATAATCAAGGTACTCAAGTCCTGGCCGATCCTGCTTTTTCAACAGCACTTTGACCAGGCTGGGGATCGTTTCCTCCACAGTCAGCGGCGCATCCGCACCACCGAGGTCGGTTTTTATCCACCCCGGAGCCATCACTACCATCGCACGCGCACTGCCGGCTTGCCGGGCAGCAAAGCTACGCATAAACATATTGAGCGCCGCTTTCGTTCCCCGATATAACTCGCGCTGTCCCCCTGTGTTGTTGGTAATACTTCCCTGTCCTGATGACATAACGCCAATAAGGCCGTTTGCCGCAACATACTTTTCCAGGGATTCGATGACTCGCATGGGAGATAGCGCATTCGTCAGCATCACGTGCATGAACTCTTCAGTGGAGACCTCTCCTATCGTTTGGGTCGGATCACGGTTAGTCGTGCCAGCATTCACAAATAAGATATCAAAGGCTGATTCCGACAATCTATCGTGCAACGCACCGATTTGTTCAGGTTTACAGATGTCCAGAACTTCGACGCGTACCCGGGCCGGGTGTTCTTGGGCCAGCTTATGAAATTGCTTGTTACCACCCTCTTCCCGGACCGTGCCGGTAACGTGCCAGCCATGACGGATAAACTCCTCTGCCATGGCAAAACCGAGGCCGCGTGATGCCCCTACAATAAGAACGCTTTTGTCATGATTTGCTACTGCCATGGGTCGTACCTCCGATATGCCGGTTGTCGATTTCCAAAAATACATCATCTGGAACCTGTTCAATTGTAGTCATTCATGTTACAAGGCGGAAGGCGCAACCTCTGCAATAATAAAGTGCATGAAACGCCATAACACAAGGATTTTTGCCGGAGGCACGCTGTGACAGGACCTGATCTTAATTTACTGACCGCGCTCGATGTCCTGCTTTCGGAAGTGAGCGTCGCCAGGGCTGCACGTCGTCTCGGACTCAGTTCATCGGCGATGAGCCGCACGCTCAGTCGCCTACGTACCGTTACCGGTGATCCGTTACTGGTCAGGGCCGGGCGACAGATGGTACTGACGCCCCACGCGGTAAATATTCGCGATCGTACCCGGCAAACTGTGCATGAGGCATGTTCTGTTCTTTCATCCACAGAAGCTGACCTGGATGTCAAAACGCTGGTTGCCGCCTTCAAGCTGCGTGCCAACGAAGGTTTCGTCGAGACTTTTGGCCATACTCTGATTACCACTATCGCAAGCGAGGCTCCCGGCGTTTGCCTCAGTTTCATGCAAAAACCGGAAAAAGATACCCGATATCTGAGAGAGGGAACCATTGACCTGGAAATCGGCGAGTTGAAAAATATGGGGCCGGAGATTCAGACACGCGCCTTGTTCAGGGATCGTTTTATCGGCGTTGTCAGGAAAGGGCATTCTCTTGAGCACGAGAAGGTAATCACACCTCAGTTGTATGCTTCCTGCAGGCATATTGTCACGTCCCGGCGGGGCGCTGCCGAAGGACCGGTGGATGATGAGCTGGCCCGGGCGGGATTGGTTCGAAAAGTTGCGGCTATCGTACCCGACTTCAATACCTCGCTGGTGATCGCGCGACAGTCCGATCTGGTCGCATTGGTACCCGCGTTATTCTTTGCTGGCAAGCTGCTCAGAGACGAAGTGGGTCCTGCACTTCACGCTTTCGCTTTACCTGTTACCACGCCGGAAATCGTCGTATCACAAATGTGGCATCCACGTTTGAAAACAGACCCCGCACATCGCTGGCTCAGACAGACCCTATTAGCATGCTGCCAGAGCAAGGTCGCTGAATTACGGCAACAAGCGCAAAAGCATATTCGGGTTGAGAAATCACGGAACTCAGTCTTTGGGTAAATCGAGCGAATAAATGCGATTTGCCGTGTTAAAAAACAGGTCCGAGATCTGTTGGGGTGTGCATGCAGTACAGATTTTCTTGAACGCATTCCACATAACGCCATAGGAATACATGCCTTTATCCACTGGAAAGTTACTTTCAAACATGCATCGATCTGCGCCGAACATCTCCACGAGCGTCTCGATATAAGGACGCCAGTCGCGTGCGAGCTGTTCTGAAGAAGGGGGCAGATCTGATTCGAAATAGCGATGCCCCATTACTTTCAGTCCGAAACCGCCCAGCTTGATGGTTATATTCGGCAGCGTCGCCAGTTTTTGCATGGACTTTCTCCACTCTTCAAAGACAGCTTGCCGTGCCTTTTCATAGGGGCCGACACCCAAAGGTCCACCCAAATGGTCCAGTACCACTTGCACTTGCGGGCACGCTTTTGCCAGCTCATACACCTCGGAAAGCTGTGTATGGTACGCCCAGATATTCAGACAAAGATCGTATTCGGCAAGCGTTCTCACGCCATCCAGAAAGCGTGAGCTGGACAATAGACCAGATGGCGGCTGAATAGGATTGCTTCTGACTTCCGGACTTTCATGCCAGGCCGTTGAGTTTCGGATTCCTTTCAAGCGGATGCCGGCAGCCTGTTTCATCTGCCCAATGACGTCATGAAGGCGGCGGCCCAGCGTGAGATCGGCGCCTGCCACAATGCCTGCGCACCCCCAGCGGTTTTCATAGATGCCGCTGGCAAAGCAGGCGCCTACACCATTGGCAAATTCAACCTCTCCCACTGGTTTGCACAGTTCGGGGCCATTGCGGCGGTACATGCTGCGGGACTGAACAAATACGGTGCCCACGATATTGTGACCAGCCCCCAGATCGGCCGCCAGCTCATGCAACATATACCGCGAGCCAGGCCGATCCCATAAATGGTGATGCGGATCGATGATGGGAAGTTCCGGCCATAGAATCTCTTCCTGTCTCATGGCCAGCCAATCCGGACGAATGGCAATGTGTGGGGAATTCAACGGTTTGTCTTTGTTCATAAGGGCAGCTGGTAATCACAGGACATGCTGGCAAGATATCGCGTTTGCAATTTATCTATCCAGAGGCAAGATTTATTTCTTTATGTTGCTTTTGCTGACAACGTCAGCCCATTTTGCAAACTCGGCATCAAGAAATTTCCTGAATTCACTCTGACTGGAGGCCACAATCTGTGCGCCCAATGAGGCAAACTTTTCCTTGACTTGCGGCTCATTCATGACGGAATGAAAAGCCGATTCCAGTTTGTCTGCGATCTCTTGAGGCGTGTCTTTGGGCACGAACACCCCATTCCATTCGTAAGCTTCATATCCAGGCAGTCCGCTTTCGGCAACAGTGGGCACATCTGGCAATAGTTCATCGCGTTTGGCTGAAGTAATGGTCAGAACTTTGAGCTGATCATTCTTGACCATGGGAAGCGAAGATGAAATGTTCGTAAACATCATATTGATTTGCCCACCGACCGTTGCCATGATGGCCGGCCCGCCGCTCTTGAAGGGGACATGCAGCATGTCGATTTTCCAACCCTGCCTGAACAGCTCGCCGGCCATAAATTGTACGGTTCCGGTGCCACCCGATGCGAAAGTCAGGGTACCCGGCTCAGCCTTGGCCTTTTTTACCAGGTCCTGCACGCTATTGAGCCCGGAGTTCTTCGGGACGACCAGGATATTTGGCGTCACGGAAACCATGGTCAATGGCTTCAGATCTGTTTTGGGATCAAAGTTGA
>DATGQC010000044.1:0-4365 GCA_035304425.1 Advenella sp. | reverse complement strand
AGGAGCGATCGTGGCTTGTGATACCATAGCCGAATATGGTCGGAACGTGGATGGGTAGCAGCTGCGCTGCTGCGTTAAATGGCGGTCCGACGGCGCGTTTGGTGATGACTTAGGAGTGTGCAATGTGCATCGCTTGCAATGCTGGTATGAACGCTATCCTGCGATATAACGGTTCCCGGCGGGAGTTTCTGAAGCATGTCGGTCTGTTTTCAGCATCCGTTTTTACTGGCGCCCTGGCAGGTACGGGCAAAACGCTGGCTCAATCGACTGGGGCTGCATATGCCGGCGATATCGTGTTTCGCGGCGGTCCCATTCTCACTATGAACAGCGAGCAGCCTGAGGCCGAAGCGGTTGCTGTACGCGGCAGTCGCATTCTTGCGGCAGGATCTCTCGAATCCGTTACGGCGCAAGCCGCGCCCGGCGCACGGGTGATCAACCTTCAGGGCAGAACCTTGATGCCAGGGTTGATCGATCCACACATGCACAATACTTTTGTTTTGTTCGAGGACTGGGTCGACGTAAGCCCGATGGCTGTTCCCGATTTTGAAGGTGTCCAGCGCAAAATCCGTGACGCTGCGCACAAGGCGGCCGGTGGCGCCTGGGTTCGGGTCCAGCAATTTGATCCGAGCATTACTCAGGGCGCGATGATTCCCGATCTGCCTCTGCTGGATAAATGGGTGCCCGATAAGCCGCTCTTCATGATAGAGAGCAATGGTCATGTCGCGTATGCCAATTCTTATGCACTGAAACTCGCTGGTATCAACCGCTATACACCGGATCCGCCTTTGGCTCGTTTCGTACGTGATGCGACCGGAAATCTCACTGGCCGGCTGGAAGAATCGAACGCGATGCTGCCTTTCATTGAAAAAATGCCGGTGCTTTCTGCATTCGAGATGCAGGCGCGGATAAAGCGTATGCTCAATCATGCTGCATCAGTGGGCTGCACAGCGCTTCACGATTGCGGAATCGGCATGCAAGGAGGGACCGCTGAACTCGATCTTCTTGATGCGATCATGGCAGATGATCCGCCTGTGCGCTATCGTGGCATGTTGGTGTCCACCTTGATGGACGACTGGGAAAAAAGCGGTATCAAACCAGGGCGCGGCAACGACCAGTTCCGGATTGACGGAATAAAGGCCTGGTCGGATGGATCCAACCAAGCCTATACCGGCTATCAACGCGAAAACTATCTGGGTAGAAACAGTCGCGGTTCCCTCAACTATACCCTCCCGCAGTTGACCGACGTCATTCGTCGCGCTCATGCCGGTGGGTGGCAGATTGGGGTCCACGCTAATGGCGATGCCGGTATCGATACAACGCTGCAGGCCTATGAGGCGGTACTCAAATCCGCGCCACGCGCTGATCATCGCCATCGGATTGAGCATTGCAGTATTTTGCACCCCGACCAAATTGAAAAAATGCATATGCTGGGCGTTTCTCCATCGTTCCTGATCGGACATGTGCGCTGGTGGGGCAAAGCGTTTCGCGACCGCATTCTGGGGCCGGAGCGCGCGCGCTTCTACGATCCCTGCGCTTCAGCCTTGGCGGGGAAGCTGCGTATTTCACTTCATTCGGACTGGAATGTCACGCCAATTGAGCCTTTGCGTTATGTGGAGGATGCTGTCGCACGCATTATGAATGAAGGAGGCGGTGTTTTCTTCGGCGAGGAACGTATTCCAGTTCAAGCTGCCTTGCGCGCCGTGACGGTTGACGCCGCATGGCAATGCCGGATGGATGATATTGTCGGCAGCCTGGAAGTCGGAAAATATGCCGATTTTACAATAGTGGAAGAGAATCCGATGCAGGTAGAATCCACGAAAATCAGCAAAATAAAAGTGAGCGAGACATGGGTGGCCGGGCGACAACGTTATCAGGGCTAATGCGTCTGACAGTGAATCAACGCCGCCGGTTTATCGAGTGCCGCGAGGAAATGCGCTTACTTACATGGCTTTTGTCGCGGTGCCGCTCGCACCTATGCGATCCCGCATCCGCAAAAAAGGGGGGCGCAGATTCGACCGGGAGCATACGAAGCGGGCGGTTGAAAAATAGCCTATTCGTTATCGATTGTCTGGCTGGCTGAAAATAATCGCAATAACAGAGTTTACTGAAAAATATCGGTCCAGATAGCATCAGCCCAGGCAAAGGCCAGCGGCACCTCGTCCGGGCTGGGGGTGGCAGAGACGCCGCCAGCGCCATTGACCGGTTCCATGGTTTTATTCGCTTCTGAATACTGATGCACCGAAGCCACATGCATGGCTTGGGAATCGGCAACAAAACTAAAGCAGGTGTTGGCGTATACCGGGGTGGTCGCGGCTTCCTGTTCGAGCAGGCTATTGCAAATCGCATACGCGCAGGTGCGGCCATGCTGGGCCGCCATATGGCCGGATTTGGGCATAAGCGGGGCAATTTGTATGGAATCACCCAGAATATGTATGTTTTTGGTTGCTACGGATTCAAAAGTGAGGAAATCTACTTCACACCATTTTTCATTCGCAGTGGCCAGTCCGGCGTCAATGGCAATCCGGCCTGCACGCATGGGGGGGATCACGTTAAGGACATCGGCGACGGCGTCCTCAAATTCGAAATGCATTTTTTTCTGCTTTATATCGACCGCCACCAGGGCATTTTGCGGGTGATAAAACAGAATGTCCTTGTAGTGTTGCTGCCAAAAGCGTTGATAGAGTTCTTTTTCAGTTGTGATCTCCTGGTTGGCGTCATAGACATGCACGGTTGCGCCAGGCTTATTTTTTTGCAGATACCAGGCGATTAAACTGGCCCGTTCGTAAGGAGCGGAAGGGCAGCGATAGGGCGCCAGCGGAATGCAAATGGCGACGACCCCGCCAGCGGGCAACGCCTGGATCTGATCACGCAGGCGGACACTATCGGCACCCGATTGCCAGGCGTCAATCACGACATTATTTGCCTCCGGATGATCCATGCCTTCTATCTGATCCCATTGCAAGTCGACGCCCGGCGATACAACAAGCCGGTCATAGCTGATTTCTGACGTGTCAGCAAGTGTGATGCGCGATGCAGCTGCGTCGATGGCTGCCGCGCGCTGGTTAAGTACGCGCACGCCCCATCGTTGGGCAAGCTGATCATACTGTTGAGTGCAGTACGATAATGGTTTTAATCCGACCATGACCAGATTGGACATCGGGCTCGATACAAACTGTTTATGTTGCTCTATGAGCGTCACGTCAATTTGTCCCTGACCGTAAAGCCGCAGGTACTTTGCTGCCATGGCGCCGCCAAAGCCGCCGCCGACGACAACGACATGCGGCTTGCGCGTGGCGCCAATGGCCGGAGCGCCGAGCATGGCCGCAGAGCAAAAAAGCGTGTGCTTAAGAAAACGCCTGCGCTTCATAACGCCTCCTGCGAAGAAAAAAAATCAGCAATCATCTCCATTTGCTCGCGGGTATAGCCCTTTGCTATCTGTGGCATCAAGAGCCCGTCACGCTTATCATTGGCATAGTTAAGCAGGTCTGACAGGATGGATGATGCGGGCACGCCGACCAGGCTTGGTATGGCCGACCTCGCCGATGTATCCATGGTGTGGCAGCTTATGCAGGCGCCGGCCAGAAACCGAGCCGGATCTATTTGCGTGGTTTGGCTCCAGCCAGTATTGATTTGAAAGAATAATGTCAAGCTGACGCCGAGCTTTTGCATTTGCCGCATTGCCTTTCCTTTGTCCTGTAATCAAGCCTGTGACGTTGCCAGGCGAATTAATAAGGGTTACTGCTTACCGGTCTGCCAGGCGGGTTCGCTCAATGCTGTCGCAAGACCATATTGTCTGGCCATGGAGCCATCAATGCACAGACCGATTCAGGAGCGCGTGTATAAAAAAACGTTAATCGCCGACGCGATGTGGTTCGCGCCGCTTGCGCCTTACCTGTTATCGGCCCATGTCATATAGGGAATTCCAGTCGGGCTTCAAGCCCGGGTCCGGCGCGCTGAAGCAATTCGAACGTGCCGTGATGCCGCCGCGCAATGGCATCGACTATTGAAAGACCCAGTCCGCTGCCAGGAACGCTGCGATCCCGGCGCCAAAACCGGTTTACCGCATGCGCGCGATCATAGGCATTCAGCCCGGGTCCCTCGTCCAGCACGCTGATACGGATTCTTCCGGCGCCGGGTTGTGTTATCTGAACGGTAATCGGTTTATCGTCAGGCGTATAGCGCAAGGCGTTATCGATCAGGTTCTGCGTGGCCGATAGCAGCAACGGTCTGGCAACTTTTATACATGGGATGGCGCCTTCCGCTTTTATAAGCACTCTCTTTGCGAAGTCGGGATATGACGCTTGCAATTGTTCCGCGGCGGTATAAACTGCTGCGAGCGGATCACTGCTTTCGGCCGGAACCGTA
>DATGQC010000043.1:0-6302 GCA_035304425.1 Advenella sp. | reverse complement strand
CAATATATTGCCCGTGCTGTTTCGGAAGAGACTGCCAAGGTCAGCCATATGAGCCATGAAGGGGCTGCTGGGCTGCCAAAGCTCAAAATCGTCAGGAATCGGTTCGTTCATATAAATTAAGATGGTTCAGACGGACGCTTTACATGCTGCTGGATCATACGTATTGTGAGCACAAACACATTCAGCCAGCACATCGATAGCACGGCATGAATAATATCATACGCAGATTCAGGATATGAACGCCTACGTGGCGGCATGCCGCCAGCAAATTGCTGGCAGCGAACGCCTGCCCCTTCACGTCCAAGCGCCGGGGCTATGCACCGCCACCAGAAGCCATGTCCCATACCTGCTGTCCGATAGGATTTTGCTGCTCCTCAATGATATGAGCCATCAGCCCCACAGAACGCCCGATCATTGTGAGCGCCTTACCCAGCTCTGGCGTTAACCCCATATCAAGCACAATTGCACCTTTTGCCCCTGTGGCGTTGAGAGGAATTTTGCGGCCGGACTGGCGCGCTGCGGCAGCAGCCAGCTCTGTGGCAAAGCGCGAGTAATTGCCGTAAAAACCGCATTCCCTGGCAATCTCAAACATTCTCGCGCACCTGGGATCTCCGTCTACATGAATGGGATGTCCCACGCCGGGAATTTTTCGCTTGGCTGCCTTGTTGGCCTTGACGCATTCCTCTGCGAAGTGGCGCAGCTCTTCATCAGTGTAACTGTCCTGTTGCGGCAGTGCGTCGCGCAAAAAGCGCGCTGAATATTCGATCACACCCAAAAAACGCGAGCCGGCGCCCAGCAGTCCGGCGGCCAGCGCTCCCTGCATGGATTCGGGCGCGCCATGCAAGGTCAGGCGCGCAGACAAGGCGCTGGGGGTCAGGCCATGATCCGTTGCGCTAACCAGAAACAGGTTGAGCATACGTTTGAGTTCTGGCGTTGGGAACCGCCCCAGCAACTCCAGCGCAAGAACATCGATAAAATCACGATTGAAAAGGTCATTAACCAGATCATGGCCACGAACCGAAATGGAGTGGGCATCACCACCGCCAATTTGACTATTAAACATCGAGAAGCTCCGTCGTTAAGTAAATGTTTTTTAAATCAAGACGCCGCGCCCGAAACGGATGCGGCAGTCTGCAAAAAAAGCGCTCATTCGATCACGGCATCCAGCGCGACGACCCCGCTGCCCTCATTCAGTACGACCAGCGGATTCACTTCCAGCGATTGCACGCGTTCGTCCAGATTCAGAAACAAAGCCGCCAGACGCTGAGCCGCATCCAGCAGTGCGGACCGATCTCTGGCGGGCATGCCACGATGACTGGCCAGTCGTCTGGCCACACGCGTCGAATCCAGCGCGCGCTCCAGCACGGCGCGATCCGCAGGCAAATGACAACGCGCGACATCAGCCTCCACTTCCACCCATACCCCACCTGAACCGACGCTCAGAATCGGTCCGAAGACAGCGTCGCGGTGAATGCCGATCAGCATTTCTACACCGTCGTTGATCATCTCCGACACCAGGACGCCACCGATGCCCGCGGCCGCTACGTTGTGCTGCCGCGCATTGACCATAATCTGGTTGAACGCCTCGCGCACCTGCATCTCATTGCCCAGATTCAGCCGCACCCCGCCGATGTCGCTTTTGTGCAGCACGCCATTTGCCACCAGCTTAAGCGCCACCGGAAAGCCTATGGCCTTGGCCTGTGCTGCTGCGGCCTCCGCGGTGGCCGCTAACGTCTCTTGCGGAGAACGTATGCCATAGTGCAAAAGCAGCGCCTTGGCCTGCGTCTCGTTACATGGCAATGACACCAGGGGCATCTGTTCTGGCAGCCTGGCTGATTCAGTACGATTGTCGTTTTTGTGAGCAGCCCGTGCTGCATACCCGTTAATCCGTTTGAGCGCAAGCATGGCATTGCGCAAACTGTAGACCGGGGCAAAGCCTTCGGCGACCAACAAATCATGAGCAGGCCCGCGTCGACTACTCATCCATACCGGTATGAACGCCTTGGCGCCCTGTTTGGCAACCTCAAGCATATTGCGCACCATGCTTTCAGTACTGGCAGAGTAGTTGGATGTAATCGGATATAGCACCGCATCTACCGCAGGGTCGTTAAACAGGGGCAACAGACAATTCCTGGCCAGTTCGGGATCCACCAAGGCTTTGGTTGTCAGATCTACCGGGTTGGTCAGCGCTGCGTACGATGGCGCGTATTTTGCCATTTCCGCTACCGTTGCCGGAGCCAGGCAGGCCATGGTCAATCCGGCTTCACCTACCTTGTCGGCAGACAAAACCCCTGCCCCGCCTGAAGATGAATACACACACAGGCGCTGCAGACGCTGAACGCCCACACGCGACAGCAAACTTGCCACATCAAGCATTTCGTCCAGATCGTCAACGCGTATGACACCGTATTGAGCAAATACTGCGTCATTGACCACATCGTCGCCCGCCAGCGACGCGGTATGCGATTGTGCGGCCTTCTTGCCAAAGTCGGACCGGCCTACCTTCAATGCAATCAGGGGCTTACCGGCCAGGCTTGCAGCCTTGGCGGCGGCCACGAAACGCGCGCCGTCCTTGATCCCTTCTATCACTGTACAGATAATATCAGTCTGGGGATCCTGAGCCAGCCAGTGAATAAAGTCGGCATTATCCAGATCAAGTTCATTGCCGGTCGAGAACCAGTGCGAGAAACACACCCCGCGCTCGTTGCCCTGCATCAGTGAACGCCCAAGCCCGCCGCCTTGCGTAACCAGACCGATACGAGAGAGCAAGTTATTGCGGCCGTCATTACGGAACTCTGTCGAAAAAGTAAGACCAAGACGTGGCGCCAGCCGGGTCATGCCCGCGCAATTTGGCCCGTACAACCTCATCCCGCTGCGTTTGGCAAGCGCCAGCATTTCCTGCTCTACCTCACGCCCCTGCTCGCCTAACTCCGCAAAGCCTCCGGTAAACACAATGGCGTAACGCACGCCCTTGTCGACACAGGCTTTCAGCGTTGTGAGGGCCGACTCGGCGGGCACCAGTAGCAATGCGACATCAATGGCCTGCTCAGGCACATCGCCTACCGTTTTGTACAATGGTCTTTCCTGCCATTGCCCCCCTCGGGGATTGACCAGAAAAACCTCCCCTTCAAAATCCGAATGTTCTAGCAGATTCTGCACCGTGGTGTGACCCAACGTGCCCATTGTGGTCGACGCGCCAACGATCATGACCGAGCGGGGCTGGATCAGCCTTGCAAGATTGTCAAAAATGACATGCGATAGCGACTGTGTTGCTCGTACGCTCATGCATCCACCTTTCTGCAACGCATCAACGTTGTCCACTCAGTTTCAGCCACGACCTCGTCGTGTTGATTTTTGATAATCCGATGCATCAGGACTCGGCCGGTCCCCGGACGCTTCTGCGATTCGGACTTTTTGCCGATGCATAGCTCTACATGGATCGTATCGCCGATAAATACAGGTTTACGCCATTGACATCGCAGTTCAACCAACGCGAATCGCGCGCCGTCCATCAAACGGTAGACCGGCATCCGTGTAGTTAATCCGGAAGCGATGGCCAGCGTAAGCATGCCGTGCGCGGCGCGTTGCCCAAATGGGTGTTCAGCAGCATACACCGCGTCTGTATGCAGCGCATTGAAATCGCCCGAGAGACTGGCAAACTGAACGACATCGGCTTCAGTTACAGTGCGACGCGGACTGGTCCAGCTCTGGCCTTCCTGAAGATCATCAAAATAAAGGCGTCGACTCAAATGCTCTTTCAGATCGAATGGCACGCTCATGCGTAACGCCCTCCTGTCACATGAACGGTTTCACCCGTAGTGAAGCCGGCCAGCCTGGAGGCCAGAAAAGCGACGGTCGCCGCTACGTCGGCAGGTTCGCCCAGGCGGGCAACCGGTGTGTTGGACTTGGCCCGCTCGGTCAGGTCCTGATAGTCCGCGCGCTGTTGCATACGGGGTGTGGATATGACACCAGGAGCAACAGCATTGGCTGTAATGCCGAACTTGCCCGATTCCAGCGCAAGCGAGCGGGTAAAACCGATCAACCCGGCTTTTGCCGTCGAATAGTTCGTCTGACCAGGATTGCCCAGGTGCGCACGCGAAGCGATGTTAATGACCCGGCCGTATTTATTGGCCATCATGCCCGGCAATACCGCACGTGTGCAATGAAACGCCCCCTGCAGAGTAACATCCAGAACCGCATGCCAATCTTCTTCAGACATCTTGGTCAGATAGCGGTCGCGCGCAAAGCCAGCGTTGTTGACAAGTACATCGATTTTTTTCCATTTGCCTATTGCCTGTTGCACGGCGTGGGCAACCTCATTTTTGTCCGTCACGTCTGCCTGTACACCAAGTACGCGATCGGCATATGCAGCCAGTTTTTCGCAGGCGCTATCAATAGCCTGCTGATTCGCATCGCACACCACGACATGGCTTCCTTCCTGCAGAAAGCGTATTGCCATCGCGGAACCCAGCGTGCCGGCGCCGCCGGTTATCAGTACTGTGCTGCCTTTCAATCCCAAATCCATATTCAGTTTCCCATCCAAAGTCTGTTTGCAAGTTGGTTTGCGTTATTCTCATTCAATTTCCAGCCCGGCTTTTTCCACCAGGTCTTTGGCTTCGGCCCGCTCGTCGGCCCAGAATCGGGCAAACGCCTGCGGCGTACTACCGACCAATGGGGTATAGACGCGGGCAAAGCGCTCGCGTACCACAGGTGTCTGCAGCGTCTCGCGCAGCGCCCTGGAAAATTTATCGATAATAGGCTGCGGCGTACCTTTCGGCATTACGACGGCCTGCCATGTCGTCACGTTAAAGCCGGGTACGCCTGACTCCGCCACCGTGGGTATATCGGGCACATCCGGCGCCCGTTTGCCGCTGCTGATCGCCAGTGCACGCAGTGAACCATTTTCAATAAAGGGAGCCGTCGTTGAACGGCTGTCGACCATGAATGTCAGTCTGCCGGCGATCAGATCCTGCAGCGCAGGCGCGCTGCCCTTGTACGGGACGTGTGTCAGTTTCGCGTTCAGGGCGAGCGCAAGCGAGGTGCCTGCAATATGCATCGAGCTACCTTGTCCTGCCGAACCGAAAGTCAGCTTCTCCTGATCCTGCCTGATGCCGGCAATCAGCTCCTGCATGGTTTTGTAGGGCGAATTCTTGGGGACGACAACGATCAGCGGCGAATCGGTCAATTGCGTCACGGGTGCGAAGACCTCGCCCGGATCGGTCTTGACGTTTTTATACAAATACGTGTTTACGGCCAGCGGCCCCACATTGGCCCATAGGGCCGTATAGCCATCGGGAGCCGCCGTGGCGACCGCATTGTTGGCAATATTGCCGTTGGCGCCAGCCTTGTAATCGGGCACCACAGGCTGCCCCAGTTTTTCAGCCAGCACGTCCTGCACCATTTTGAATGCAATATCCGAAGCGCCTCCGGGCGCAAAGCCGATGACCATGCGAACGGGCCGCTCGGGCCACTCTGCCATTGCGCTGGTAGCCAGCGAACATGCGGCCAATCCCAGCGCCATTTTCATAAACACTTTCATTATTTCCTCCTAAAGATATTAACTGCTCACATACTCATGTCATATTTGACGTTTTTCAGCTGTGTGTTTTCATAGATGGCCTCCAGTCCGCGCTCTTTGCCGACACCGGAAAGTTTGTAGCCGCCAAAAGGCGCATCAAATGAAGTGCGCACGCCCGTATTGATGGCGACGCTTCCCGCCTGCAAGCCTCTGGCCATTCTCAGCGCGCGTCCACCATCCCGCGTGAAGACGACCGCCGCCAGCCCATAGCGGGTATGATTGGCAATACGCAAAGCGTCGTCCTCATCGTTGAAACTGATAACAGACTGCACAGGACCAAAAATTTCGTCCTGCACCGACTGCATTTGCGCGCTCGATCTCAGCAACAACGTCGGCGGCACGAAAAAACCGGATGCCGTTGTATCGTCCAGGGCGATATTCCCGAACGATACCGGCTTGGCGCCTTCGTCCTTCGCAATCTGAATGTATTGCTCGACGCGCTGTTTTTGCGCCGCGCTAACCAGCGGCCCCATGTCGGTATCGGGCGCCTCGGGCGCCGCCACCCGCACCGTCCGCAAGCGCTGTTGCAGGCGCTCAAGAAAATCATCCTGTATCGTTTTCTGTACGAGCAATCGGGTACAGGCAATGCATACCTGACCTGAGTTCTTGATCATGTCTCCGGCCGCGACCGCGACGGCCTTGTCCAGCGAAGCATCGTCAAATACGATCAATGGCGACTTGCCGCCCAGCTCCAGTGTGACGCGCTTCAAGTCGCCTGCGGCGG
>DATGQC010000042.1:0-3634 GCA_035304425.1 Advenella sp. | reverse complement strand
CAAACCACGTCCCGCCCTGGTCATCCAGTCTGATCTGTTCGACGCGCTTGCCACGGTAACGCTGTTGCCGATAACCAGCACACTCGTAAACGCACCAATTTTCAGGATTACCCTGACGCCAGACGCCGGCAACAGGCTGCGCAAACCATCTCAAATCATGATTGATAAAGCAATCACCGTATCCCAGGAAAGAGTAAGCGCATCCTTTGGCTGCATCGATGCACGCACCATGCTCCGGGTGGAACGCGCGCTCGCGCTGTTTTTCGGTTTGGCCTGAATCTAATCGACCGATGCGGTCGGCAAAGTAGGCCCGTCAGCCTTCAGCCGACCAGCGCAAGCTTGTTTTGTGCCACAGAAGGGCTTGACGCAGAACAGGCCGGCGCCAGCGACTGCTGCGGGTCAACCATCGTAGCGTAGCGTACCGCCTGGTAGCGCATACAGGTAACACGCAAAAAAGAGGTAAAGTTTGTGGCTTCGCCGCGATAAGCATAGACCTCGTCGTAAAGCGTGGCAATAAGCTGATTGGTGGTCGTACCATCGCGTCGCGCCAGTTCCGCCAGTACTTCCCAGAACATATTTTCCAGCTTGATGCTGGTGACCACTTTGGCGATACGCACCGAGCGGCTACGGCATTCGTACATGATGGGATCAGTGTGAGAATAAATGCTGCACATAGTGTCTCCTGCTGTAGAGCAACCGATAACTGACCAGGACAGAACCCTGCCTGCGCTGCCGGGCTATGGCATCCCTGCGCATTACAGCAACGCTGCAATGGTTATAACCCCAGCCGCGGTCACCCGTGTGATTAGATAGTAGCACTTTAGCTGCGTCACGAGTCAATCAAAGCCCGAGCGCCTGTGCGGGCATTAAACCCGTCGCCGCCAATGCGTTACTGATAGTGGCCGTGCCTTTGCAGGACTTCGATTTTATAGCCATCCGGATCCTGGATGAAAAAGAAACGAGCCAGTAACCGGTCGCCGTCATAAAAGCTCTTGATATCCAAAGGAGACAGGCCCGCCTGCACAAGGCGTGCATGCTCGGCCTCCAGATCGTCTACACATATGGCCACATGGCCATAACCATCCCCGTGGGTGTACGGTTCATGACGACCTTTGTTCCAGGTCAACTCAACTTCCATATCGTTTTCGGCATTACGCAGATAAGACAGGGTAAAGTCCGGGAAATCCAACTCGTGCGCCGGCTCCAGGCCGAAGGCAGTTTTGTAGAATGCCTTGGATGCTGCCAGATCAAGACAGCGCAACATGACGTGTATGATTTTTGCCAAATCGGGATCCCCCTTTAACCTTATATAAACCGATGTGCGGGCCGGGCGGTGACGCCGCTGCCGTCGTTCCCTGATTATGCAGCACAGTAGCCGGCCGGGGGTAATAGCGGATTACTACAGCGGCTTGCTGTACCCGCGCATGAACGAACAGACGTGCAAGGATCGCCCAAAACGGACTGATTGTCCGCGCCGTGGGCGTGCAGCAAAGCGGCAGAGGCAGCGGGGTTATAGACGTCGAAGCCCGACATCCCAGACAGACATGGGAACTGCAGGCGCCAGCCGGACTGGCGCCTGCAGCCCGGTCATCACGCGCGCAAAGCGCCGCTATCAGAACGCAGGTACGATCGCGCCCTTGTATTTTTCTTCGATGAATTTTTTCACATCATCGGTCTGCAGCGCCTTGATCAGCTTCTCAATCGCCGGTGACTTGGCTTTGTCTTCCGTGGTGGCCACCAGATTGGCATAAGGCGAGTCGGCGCCTTCAATGAACAGGGCGTCTTTGGTTGGATTCAAGCCTGCTTCCAGCGCATAGTTCGTATTGATCAGCGCCAGGTCCACGTCATCAAGCACACGCGGCAATGTAGCGGCTTCCAGTTCCTTGAATTTCAGGTTCTTGGGGTTTTCTGTCACATCCCTTGCCGTAGCCAGCAAATTGGCAGGATCGTTCAGTTTAATCAGGCCCTGTTTTTGCAACAGGAGCAAAGAGCGTGCGCCATTGGATGGATCGTTCGGAATAGCGACCGTTGCACCTTCCTTGAGCTCGGAAATGTTCCTGATTTTTTTGGAGTAGGCGCCAAACGGTTCAACATGCACCAGGCCGACCGAGACCAGGTTGGTGCCCTTTTCCTTGTTGAAGGTGTCCAGATAAGGCTTGTGCTGGAAAAAATTGGCATCCAGCTGCTTATCGGCAACCTGCTGGTTAGGCTGCACATAGTCTGTAAATACCTTGATGGTCAGGTCAACGCCTTCCTTGGCCAGGGCAGGCTTGATGTGTTCAAGAAGTTCAGCGTGCGGCACCGGCGTAGCGGCCACACTCAGTTTCTCGTTGGCCGCGGCTGACAGGCTGATCAGGGAACCGGCCACAAGCAGGCTGCCCAGAATGTGTTTTAAGTTCATTTGCAATACTCCTTATTGCTATTTTCGGTTGAAATGTTGAACCAGATAATCGCCCACGGTCTGCACCAGCTGCACCATGAGAATCAGAATAACCACAGTGATGATCATGACTTCGGTCTGATAGCGCTGATATCCGAAGCGGATGGCCAGATCGCCCAGACCGCCACCACCGATCACTCCGGACATGGCCGAATAGCTGATCAGCATGATCGTGGTCACCACCACGGCGCTGATAATGCCAGTAGTGGCTTCAGGCAACAGCGCCCAGAGCACGGTCTGGCGCGAATTGGCGCCCATCGCCCGACACGCTTCGGATATTCCCGGGTCCAGTTCGCGCAGGACGTTCTCGACCAAGCGCGCAAAGAACGGCGCAGCGCCAACGACCAGCGGAGGTATCGCCCCGCCAACGCCAAGTGCACTGCCCATAATCAGGCGGGTAAATGGAATCAGCACAATCAGCAGGATCAGAAACGGTACCGAACGCAAAATATTGACCACCAGCGACACTGACTGGTAAATGGGCCGGTTGGCCAGCAACTGACGGTCACTGGTTAGAAACAGATAAACGCCCAGTGGCAGGCCGATCACCACGGTCCACAACAGCGACCAACCGGTCATCAGCAGGGTATCGATTGTGGCCTCTCCGATCAGGGGCCAGTCCAGCGTACTCCAGTTCATGCTCTCAATACCTCGTAATTGACCTGATTATGCCGAAAAAAAGCCTCCAGCGGTTCGTAGCGTGAAGGATCGGCATCAACGGCCAGCACCAGTTGCCCGTAGGGCGTATCCTTGATTTTTCCAACGGCCCCCTGCAGAATGCTCAGATTCACGTCCAGATCGCGGCTGGCCTGACTCAGCAGCGGGCGCGCCGTGCTGTGGCCGCGGTAGGTCAGGCGCACAATGCGGCCCGGCACGCCTTCGATCAACTCTTTCCAGCCTTCGGCATCCACCCCGCTCTCCGAGAGCAGCGACAGCGTTGTTGCGTGTTGCGGATGTAAAAAGACTTCGACTACTTCACCCGATTCGGCAATACGACCATTGTCGATGATCGCCACGCGATCACAGACACTGCGGATGACGTCCATGCTGTGGGTGATCAGCACCACGGTAATGCCAAAGCGCCGGTTAATATCAAGCACCAGGTTCAGGATCGACTGGGTTGTTTCGGGATCCAGCGCACTGGTGGCTTCATCGCACAGCAGCAACTCGGGCTCATTGGCCAGCGCCCGGGCA
>DATGQC010000041.1:0-11044 GCA_035304425.1 Advenella sp. | reverse complement strand
TGGTGAGGCGGCATTTGTTTTCATCGGGGGGCATCTCATGTCTGATATTGCCAAACTGGCACATGTATCACCGGCGACGACGCAATTGCCAGTCGACGTCTACTTTAACGACGATATCTTTAAAAAGGAGCAGGCCCGCATCTTCGATGCCTCGGCGCTGTACGTCGGACATGAAAAACTGGTGCCCGAATCCGGAGACTGGCGTACCCTGGCGCATGAGCAGGCCGGCCGCGTGCTGGTGCGCAACGGCGAGCATATCAACCTTATTTCAAATGTCTGTCGCCACAGACAGGCCATCATGCTTGGCGGCCAGGCGGGCGATGTGACCAGCGCCACCAATAACCATGGCAACCTGCGCAGCACCGGTGGCAATATTGTCTGCCCGCTGCACCGCTGGACCTACGACAATCAGGGCACGCTGCTTGGCGCGCCACAATTTGACAGCAATCCCTGCAAGAACCTGCAGCAGTTCCCGCTACAAAATTGCAACGGCCTGCTCTTTGAAGGCCCGCGCGATCCCGCAAGCGATATGGCGCCCCTTTTTGCGCGCCCCGAGTTTGATTTTTCCGATTATGTGTTTGACCGCGCCATCGTGCACGAATGCAATTACAACTGGAAAACGTTCATCGAGGTCTATCTCGAAGACTATCACGTGGCGCCGTTCCACCCCGGCCTGGGCAGTTTTGTCACCTGTGACGACCTGAGCTGGGACTTTGCCGATACCTTCAGCCTGCAACGGGTCGGCGTGCATCAGGCGCTGGCCAATCCTGGTTCCGAGGTCTACCGGAAATGGCACGACGAACTGCTCAAGTTCCGCCAGGGTGAAACACCCGACTTCGGCGCCATGTGGGTAACCTATTTTCCCACTCACATGATCGAGCTTTATCCACACGTACTGGTTCTGTCCACACTGTATCCGGTCAGCCCGCAAAAAACGGTTAATCTGGTTGAATTTTACTATCCGGAAGAAATTGCCATGTTCGAGCGCGATTTCATACAAGCCCAGCAGGCCGCCTACATGGAAACGGCAATCGAAGACGACGAAATTGCCGAACGCATGGACGCCGGACGCCTGGCGCTGTACAAACGCGGCACGTCTGAAACCGGCCCGTACCAGTCGCCCATGGAAGACGGCATGCAACATTTTCACGAGTGGTATAACAAGCTCATGACCTGATGAGCGCCGCCCCGGCTGGTCGTACGCAATCTGCATCGGCAGGTATGTGCGCGCCAGCCGATCAACGTCCGGGGCGCCTATGCGGGCGCCATTTTTGCGGGGGCCGCTAGCGCACGAACAGATTCGTGCGCTGCCGTTTTCATGAGCACCTGTTCTGCCTGTATTGTTCTGCCTGCATATTGCCGGCCATGAGCCCCATTATCCCCCATATCATTAGCCACTTTATCGCTATTGGCCCCGGTGTTGCTCACCGTGTCAGCCTGCCCGGAACATAGCGTATCAGGGGGTAGTCTTGACCACCTGCGATTTTTTTTGTCTGTCGGCCAGCGCCAGCGTGCGCCATGCCGAAAGCAGGCCAGCCAGGATCACCATCCCCATACCCAGCCAGGCCAGAATGTCCGGCGCATTTTTCCATACCAGGATGCCAATGCCCGCGGAAAAGATAATGGTCGTATATTGCAGCGCAGCCGACAGCAGTGGCGAGCCCGAACCAAAAGCGCGCGTCAGCGCCAGTTGGCCGAACAAACCGGATAAGCCTACCACCAGCAGGGCAACCCAGGCCACCCAATCGGGCTGACCCATGCCATGAGCCTTGATGCCGATTAAACTGGTGCTGGTGACAAAAATCGAGAAGTACAAGACGGTCAGCCAGATCGGCTCGCCAATGGAACCCAGCTGGCGCACCTGCATCATGGCGACCGCGCCGCAGGCTCCGGCCAGCAAGCCCAGCGCGCAGGCAAACCACTGATCTTCAGTAATGCTGGGACGCAGGATCAGCAGCACGCCGGCAAATCCGATACCCACGGCAAGCGTGCGCACAATGTCATTATTGGCGCGGCCTGACAACAGTAAAAAGCCCGCAATGAACAGCGGCGAGGTGTAGTTCAGACTGGTGCTGGTGGCCAGCGGCAGCACAGTGTACCCATAAAATGCCATCCACATCGCGCCTACGCCAAACACATTGCGCATCAGATGCAGGCGGATACTCTTGGGTTTAAGGGATTTATGGGTAGACACCGCCCAGATGACCAGCAGCACAACCGAAGGCAGGCCCCTGAACAGGATGACCAGAGCCAGCGACGCGGCATGTTCGGATGCCAGTTTGACTGAAGCCCCCATGATGGCAAACATGAGAGAAGCCACTAACATCCACAGTGCCTGCATGTTAAATCCGGAAATTGCTTGAAAATAAAATAACATTCTACTGCGAACAACACTGTAAAAGGACAACAATGCCCTTATATAATTGATCTGACCTGATTCAGTTATTTTTAAGCTCCAGATGGCAGACTGATTCGGACTCAACATATGTCATCCGGGTTGACCCCTTCCTCTACAAGGAACTGCTGCATGAAACGCATTATTCTTTTTCTTATGACCAACCTCGCCGTCATGGTGGTGTTGGGCATCACGCTGAACCTGCTGGGCGTGAACCGCTACATGGACGCCAACGGTATCAATATGGGTCAGCTGCTGGTATTTTCTGCCGTTGTCGGCTTTGTTGGCGCCTTCATTTCCCTGCTCATGAGCAAACCCATGGCCAAATGGACCATGGGGCTGAAGATGATCGATCCGGCTGCCCCCGGCAACCAAAGAGAATTGTGGCTGGTCGATACCGTTCATCAGTTGGCGGATCGTGCCGGCATTGGGCATCCTGAGGTGGCCATCTATGAAGGCGAACCCAATGCGTTTGCCACCGGCGCCTTCAAGAACGACTCCCTGGTGGCGGTATCTACCGGCCTGCTCGACAGCATGAATGAAGAAGAAGTAACCGCGGTGCTGGGCCACGAAGTGGCGCACATTGCCAATGGCGATATGGTCACGCTGACCCTGATCCAGGGGGTGGTCAATACTTTTGTCGTGTTCCTGGCACGTGTCGTCGGTTATTTCATTGACCGTACGGTGTTCAGAAATGAGCGCGGCGTTGGCCCGGGCTACTACATTACCGTGCTGGTCTGTGAGATCGTATTCGGTGTGCTGGCATCCATTATCGTTGCCTGGTTCTCGCGCCAGCGTGAATATCGCGCCGATGCAGGCTCAGCGCAAATGCTCGGTTCCGCCTCGCCCATGATCAATGCGCTCGCAAGACTGGGCGGCCTGCCCCCGGGCGAACTGCCAAAACAGTTCGAATCCTCGGGCATCAGCGGCGGGGCCGGCGTAGCCGCGCTGTTTTCTACCCATCCGCCCATCGAGCACCGCATCAATGCGTTGCGCGCGCGCATTGTCCGGTCCTGACCTGCCTGGGGTCTGGCAGAAACGGCACGGCGGACTGAACCGCCGACGATATTAATTAATTTTTTCTGCCAGGGCCCGCCATTTTTTTATCCCCTGCGCCACCGACGCCGCTGCTTCCTGCTCGGTTCCCCCGACCGGCACAGCGCCTTCAGCCGATAGCGTTTTACGTACTTCGGGATCGTTCAGGATCTGATTGATCTGGATATTCAGCTTCCTGATAATGTGCCGGGGCGTTCCCTTGGGCGCCATCAGTCCGAACCACCCATTGCCTTCGTAACCTGGCAGGCCCGATTCGGCGATCGTCGGCACATCGGGAAGGGCTGGCGAGCGGCTGGCGCCGGTTACCGCCAGCGCCTTGAGGGTGCCGGCCCTGATTTGCGAGAGCACCAGCGGAAACGGTGCAAAGTTCAATTGCGTCATTCCCGCCACCAGATCATTAATGGCCGGACCACTCCCCTTATAGGGGATATGGGTCAGCTTAATATTAGCCATTGATGCAAACAACTCGCCAAACAGATGGTTCGAGGTCCCTTTTCCTGATGAGCCATAGTTGAGCTTGCCCGGATTTTTTTGTGCATAGGCAATCAGACCCTGGACATCTTGCACCGGCAGACTGGCCGTTGCAGTGAGAATGGTTGGCGGTGTCGCCAGCAGAATAACCGGTTCCAGATCGGAAACCGGATCATAAGGAAGGTCTTTATACAGGCTTTGGGCCACCAGGATATTTCCGAACGCGCCCAACACCATAGTATAGCCATCGGGTTTTGCCTTGACGACCGTATTGACGCCTATGGTGCCTCCGGCGCCTGGCCTGTTTTCGACAACCGCGGCAATACCCCAGGCTTTGCCCAGGTGCTGGGCGATCAGGCGACCCAGAATATCAGTATTGCCTCCCGGCGTATATGGCACGATAATCCGGATCGGCTTAGCCGGATATGTCTGCTCGGCGGCAGCTGCGGCTGCCGGTGCGGATACCGGCAAACTACTGCAGATGACCGCTGCCGCGCCCAAAAGAATGCCAAATAGATGTCTCGTCATTGTTTTATATTTCCAATATTTGAATCGTTGGCGCATCGCGCGCGGCTCGCCTGCGGACCGCTAGCGTTGGTGCGTCATGCCTGCGTTGCGCTGGCATGCCGGCTCTGATACGAAGCCCCGAACTCGCGGGTCTGAGCAAACACCGGCGGCAGCGCGCGGCCGTTGGGCAAGGTCAGCCAAATCCGCAGCAGATGTCTGCGCGCCTGGGGATCGCTGAAATCCTCATACTTGGTGCGGGCATGGAGCACCGAATAATTATTGGCAATCTGGATATCGCCCGGTTGCATGTAAAAGCCCAGTTGGATTGCCGGATCGTTGCAGATCTGCTCAACCAGATCAATGGCCTGCTGCTGCGCCTCGGTCAGGCGCGGCACATCATCAAAGCGCTGGGCCGCCAGCAGATAGCGGCGTTTATACAGGGCGCTGAGCTTGCCCTGGAAGAAATTGAAAATCGGCACGCTTTGCACTTTCAATCCACTCGGATGCTGGCCGCGGGCATCGAAATGAAAGGGCTGCTGCAACACATCGATCAAGTCGGGGCGACGCCTTGATACTTCATTGTATATAGTGCCAACGCTGACCAATTTACTCATGCCGCCCGATTGCGCTGTCTTCAGGCACAGCAACATGAATGCGTCCCCGCCATCGTTGTGAAACGTCAACTCATCGTCGGTCTGATAGCTGCGGACCTCGTCCGACCCCTCTACCCGCAAATTGGTATTCGTGACGCTATGCATCCTGCTGCCCAGGCGATCTTGCGCCTGCGGCTGCCCGGTCAGCAGCGCCAGGGCCCAGAAGACGATCCGATTCTCCTGCAACGTGTACCGTGCAACCGGAAGCCCGCGGATCAGCAAAAATCCACGTCCCTCTTCAAGCTGTTGCCGCACCGCCTCGAATCGTTTTTTCAGACGCGGCAGAAAAAAGTCATCCGCCGTAAAATCGCTCAGTTCGAGACCCTCTTTCTGAACGGTGCCCAGCATCGCGTCGATCTCGTCAATATCCTGCGGTTCAAGAGACTCGATCCAATCATGCCGATCAGCCAGCTGTGCGCCGGTCCATATTTCGGGGCCGCTCAACACGCCCTTCATGTCATTACTCATTCCACTTCCCTTTGATGATTCCGCTCGTATGGCGGCGCGCAACTCGTCTTTGCTGACTGCACGACGAATGCTGCAACTGATGAAAACTATAAGAGACGGCTATTTATTTGTCTATTTTCTTTTTTTGATAAACTTATCATATTTACAAATAAGATCGGATCCGTCCGTAAAGCCATGAACATCACCTTCAAGCAGATTGAGGCCTTTCTCGCCGTTGCACGCACCCTGAGCTTCAGCCAGGCCGCTGCGGCGGTGCATCTGTCGCAACCAGCGCTCAGCGCCAATATTCACCGACTGGAGCAAACCCTGGGCGCACGCCTGTTTGATCGCGACACGCGCACCGTTTCGTTATCAGTCGTAGGCAGGGAGTTTGTCGATGTGGCCTGCGGCATCGCCAACCAGGTGGCTTGCGGCCTTGACCATATGCAAGAGGTCGTTTCAGGCAGTCATGGACGATTAACCATCGCAGTCGCGCCATCGGTCGCAGCCGGTGTATTACCCAACGTTTTGCTCAGATACAAGGCCGCTTATCCTGGTATTCATGTGAAAATCCATGATGTGTTAACCAGTACCGGTATTGAAATGGTGAGAACGGGCGGCGCCGATATGGCTCTTTTGCCGGAACAGCCCGACGCCGAGGATCTTGAACAACACGTCCTGTTCAAGGATCCGCTGGTCGTACTGTGCGCAACAGACCATCCGCTGGCGTCACGCCAGGATCTGGACTGGCCCGATATCATCTCGCAGGATCTGATTGTCAGGGGACAAGACAGCAGTGTGCGACAGTTGCTGGATGCGCAATTTCTGCAACGTGGCCAGATCCTGCAACCGGCATTTGAAGTCAACCAGGTAAGCACCGCGCTCGGCTTGATCAGCGCCGGACTGGGCATCGGCGTGGTTCCGGCTTCTCTGCTATCGACCATCAATATAAATGGCGTACACTGTGGCCGCTTTCGGGCAGCATCTACCACTTACTGGACACTGTGCGCCAGCACCCTCAGCGCTCGCTCGCCCAGCCCGACCGTCGAGCCCTTTATCCGTTTGTGCCTGGCGTACCTGAAGTCTTCACGCGGCCGTGCTTGACACCAGCGGCCAAGCGTCATTGAAAACAACCGCCTCTGCCTCAGTGGACGCGATGAGCGGTTGGATGCGGCTGTTGTCGCCCCCTCCTCTACGCCCCCAGCCGAGCCCGAATTGATCGGGTTGGCTCATGGCGACCCACGCCTGGGTCGATTCGGCCTTATGCCAAACCGCGATCGTTCCGCAGGTTTCCATGCTGCTGATATCGTTCCTTTCGGTCGTGACTGCCAAGACTGTGCGCGGCACGAAATAGTCCTGGCAAGGATATATCAGGCTCCCTTTCTGGTTGAATAGTGCACGACGCCGGCAGCGATCAACGCGTCGATTTGTTCCGGACTCATACCCAGCTCTGTACCCAGCACATCGCGGGTATCCTCCCCCAGCGCCGGACCGCTGCCTCGGATGCGCCCTGGCGATTTACTCAACTTGGGCGTCACGCCGATCTGGCTGACACTGCCCAGTTCGGGATGCGCCACCTGCGCGATCATGTCGCGCGCCCGATAATGGGGCTCTTCAAAAATGTCCTGAATTGTCAATACGCGAGAGACTGGCACGCCTGCATCCTGAAGGGTCTTTTCAAGTACGCGACCGTCTTGCTGCCGGGTCCAGTTGGCAACCTCTGCATCTATATAACCCATATTTTGCGCCTGACCGCGCGCCCGGATTGTGCTGTAGCGCGGATCGGTGAGAAGGTCGGGCCGATTCATGACCCGGGCAAGCCTGTCGAAGGTCGCATTGCTATTGGCCGCTATCAGTACAAAACCACCGTCTGCGGTCGGATACAAACTGTTGGGGGCCATCGACGGAAGATTGGGCCCCTGGCGCATCGGCACTTTGCCCAGCTTGTCAAACGCAGGCACCAGCGACTCCATTTGCGTAAAGGCCGATTCGTATAGCGCTGCATCAATAACCTGCCCCTCTCCGGACACGTCGCGATGCCGAAGCGCAGCCAGAATACCAAAGGCTGTATATACGGAGGTCAGATAATCTGTGGTAGCCAGCGCAACCCGGGACGGCGGGCGATCCGGGTCGCCCGTCATGTGGCGCACGCCGCCGAAAGCTTCACAAATCGCACCGTAACCGGGCAAATGCGCACTTGGACCGGTCTGCCCGTAGCCGCTGATACGTGCGTAAATAATAGCCGGATTAGTGCGCGACATGACTTCATAACCCAGGCCGAGTCGCTCCAGCACGCCTGGTCGATTGTTTTCAAGCACCACATCGGCTTTGCCGATCAGGGCCCGGGCGAGCCTCTGGCCTTCTTCGGTTTTCAAGTCCATCGCAATCGATCTTTTGCCTCTCAGTATAGAGGCCCCATAGAGCGACACGTCGCCAACATGGCTGCCCATCTGGCGCACTGGATCACCATCAGGCGGTTCAATTTTGATGACGTCTGCGCCAAAGTCGGCCAGCAGCCGACCACATGCAGGGCCGGCGATGGTGGTGCAGACTTCAATGACACGAATGCCCGTCAATGGCGCCGCTGCGGGCGATGTGCCCCCTGATGCCGTTTGCATATTAACCGCTCCTTTTGCCAACCTGCCCGACTACCTGCCCATCTTCCACTGCGTCTCCTTCCTTCACATCAAGTGTCAGCAGCACGCCTGCCTCCTCGCTCATGACCGGAATTTCCATTTTCATGGATTCCACAATCAGCACGGGCTCGTCAGGCGTGACCTCGGCCCCCACTTGAACGAGGATTTTCCATACAGTGCCAGTCACTTCCGAGATCAGTTCGGTCGACATCGTTCTTTCTCCTGGTAAATAAAAATTAAGCTGCAAGTATCTGTTGCGTCAGGCCGGTATCAATATCGCCGGCCTGGAACCGCGCACTATCGATGACCTTTCGGATAAAGGGAATATTGTGCTTGACGCCTTCGATCACCGTGTTGTCCAGCGCCTGCCGGAGCTTGCAGATGGCTTTATCCCGACTGGCTTCATGCACGATCAGTTTGGCGATCAGCGGGTCGTAATAAGGCGTGATTACATTGCCTGGGGCAAAGCCTGTTTCCACCCGGATATTCTGATCGGAGGGAAAAGACAATGCCCGCAGTTTGCCGGGCGACGGAAAAAACCGCAGCGGATCTTCGGCATAAATGCGTGCTTCAATTGCATGTCCGTTGATGCCGGGCGCGGCAGGAATGACCTCGGACAGGCGCTCGCCAGCAGCAAGACGAATCTGACATTCAACCAGATCGATGCCGGTGATTTCTTCGGTCACAGCATGTTCTACCTGGATTCGTGTATTGGTTTCCAGAAACTGGAAGCTGGCTTCACGATCAAACAGCGTCTCGACCGTCCCGATCACGTCATATTGCATATTCTGAAGCGCTTGAACAATCTCGTTGCCCTTGGCGTTGATCATTGCCCTGGGTATGCGGGGCGCAGGCGACTCCTCAATCACTTTCTGGTGACGTCGCTGTACTGAGCAGTCACGCTCAAACACATGGCAGGCATTGCCATAGCGGTCAGCGAGTATCTGGAATTCGATATGACGGGGCCGCTGCATCATACGTTCCAGGTAGACATCGGCGCTGCCAAAGCTGCGCGATGCCATCGCTTTTGTCTGGGCAATGGCTTTGAGCAATTGTGCTTCGCTATGCACCGCCATCATGCCAATGCCACCACCGCCGGCGGCGGCCTTTACCATAATGGGATAGCCGATCCCGGCGGCGGTGCTCAACTGGCTGCTTTGATCATCCGATAGCAACTCGGAACTGCTACCCATGGCCAGGCCAAACTGCGCCATCAGCGCCCGTGCCCGTGTCTTATGACCCATCGCATCGATCCATTCAGGGCTGGGGCCGATGAAAACCGCTCCGGTCTGCATCACTTTTCTGGCAAACGCGGCATTCTCGGATAGGAATCCGTAACCCGGATGCAATGCTTGTGCGCCGCTTTGTTCCAGCACTGTCAGTATCCTGTCTTGATTCAGATAGCTTTGTGCCGGATCGGCCGACCCAATGCAAAACGTTTCATCAGCCAGGGCCAGATAGGGCAATGATGCATCCGCCTCGGAATAGACGAGCACGGACCGTATCCCCATCTTGCGCAATGTTCTTAAAACGCGCGCAGCGATCGCTGCCCTGTTTGCTACCAGGACCTTTTGAAACATCGTTGATTTCTCCACTTCAATGATTAGTCACCCCTCAAACGGTAGCGACGAACCTGGCTCAATATCTTTGTGTCGCCACTTGTCAATGGCTGGTAGGCCAGGTACGCATCAGGTGTTCGCCTACCCCACCCGAAAGACGCATGCCGTGAATTTCCAGGCTGCGGATAAGATGCGCCCGGGTCTGAGCCGGATGAATGACAGACTGGGCACCAAAACCGGCCGCTGCGTCATACGCCGATGTTCCCTTGGTCATTTGTGCGAGCAAGCGCTTGTATTCTTCCGGATCCTCAGCTTCAGTCACGCCATGCACGATGGACACAGCCGAGCGCGGATCCATGAAGTTGACTTCAGCAGTGAACCAATTGATGACCTCATCGGCATTACCGCCGCCGCCCATATTCAATACAGCCTGCCCGTATGTTTTGCGCATAACAACTGAAATCTTTGGCACAGTAACCAGAGAAATGGCGTTCATCCAGTTCATGACGTGCCCTATCGCGCCCTGGCGCTCGCCTTCAACACCGATCAGAAAGCCCGGCTGATCCACCATATACACCAGTGGGATATTGAACGAATCGCACAGCACCATGAAACTAACCGCCTTTCTGCAAGCCTGCGGGTCAATGGCGCCGCCCTTATGAATCGGGTTGCTGGCCACAATGCCGACCGAGCGCCCGTTCAGCCTGGCCAACGCTGTCACGACCGATTTGCCGAATCTGGACTTAAGCTCGAAAATAGAATCCTTGTCATATATCAGATTCAGAATTTTTCGAACGTCATACACTTGCGTTCGCGCATGGGGCAATATATCCGTGATGCGTGCAATATCTTCACCAGAACCAGCAGGCACAGGGCACACTGGTGGCGGCTCGTTATGGTGCGCCGGCAAGTAGGATAAAAACTGCTTGATAGCCTGCAACGCCTGTTCATCCGTATCCACCGCCAGATCAACCATACCGGTCACCTCGGTGTGCAGCTTCCAGCCACCCAGCGTTTCAGGGTCAACGTCTTCATTAATCGCCCGGGCAGTCAGCTTGACGCTGGACACAGCCGTGATTGCGCCCTTGCGCATTACCACAAAATCACCCAAGGCGGCATACCAGGACGACGAACCATAGCAATGCCCGAGCACTGCCGACACCCAGGGGGTTTCTCGCGTACGTAGATACTGTGTCGGCCGGTCTCCACTGCCTACACCCGACGCCCCCATGACATCCGGCATCCGGGCGCCGGTAGATTCGCCCAGAAAAACCATAGGCATACCATGGCGCGTTGCTACCCGCTTAACATAACCCACTT
>DATGQC010000040.1:0-10038 GCA_035304425.1 Advenella sp. | reverse complement strand
TTCCGTTCGCAGGCCGGCGTGGTCAACTGGGTAAACCAGTCTTTTAGTCGTGTGTTTCCGCAAGGCGATGATCTGACGCTGGGCGCGATCAGGTATACGGACTCGGTGGCTTTCAATCCGCCATCGGCAGGTCCTGCCGTGCGTCTGCATCCCGTTTACCACCCGGAAGAGAAAGATGCACAGGCGGTCCAGGCCGAAGCCGAGCAATTGACCCTGGAACTGGTGCGGGCAGCGTTGGCCGCCAATCCGGACAGCGATCATCCGGTTGCCATTCTGGTCAAGGCCCGAACGCATCTGGGCGCGCTGATGCTGCTTATGCAACGTAACGGGATACCGGTGCGAGCGGTCGAGCTTAACCCGATTCGGGCTGAGCAATCGGTAACCGATCTGGTGCAATTGATTCGCGCGCTTGCGCACCCCGCTGATCGCGTAGCCTGGCTGTCTGTTTTGCGTTCGCCGGTATGTGGTCTGACGCTAAAGGCGCTAACGCATCTGTTTGCCGACAACCGAGACACGGTTGCCTTTCGGCTGCAAACCGTGTTGGCCTGCGAGGCTGAATTTGCACCGCTGCTGGGCGAAGAGTGGCCGCGTTTGCAGCGTTGCGCACGGATTCTGCTTGATCGCAGTCATCTGACGGCTGATATTGCATTTTCGTCACATGTAGAATCGGTCTGGCGTGCGCTGGGCGGTTACGGCGTGTATGCCAGCGATACGGCGTTCGCCGATTTTCAGGCCGTGTTCGATCTGGTCGACAGACTGGCGCCCTATGGGGATCTGAATCCTGCTGATCTTGAGGATGCGCTGGGCCGGCTGTACTCGGCAACGAGCGCGCAGCAGCGGGCGGTTGAAATCATGACGATGCATAAGTCCAAAGGGCTGGAGTTCGAAGAGGTTATTTTGTACGGACTGCACCGTCGGCCCCGTTCCGATACCGCGCCTTTACTTCGCTTTGAGCGCAACCGGAACCGCCTGCTGATGGGCCCGATCAAGCCCAGGGCGGCCGAGGAAACGGATAAGTTGTCAGCGATGCTGGGGGCGATGGAAAAACGACGCAGCGACTACGAGCTGGATCGCTTGCTCTATGTGGCCGCTACCCGTGCGCGGCAGCGCCTGCATCTGGTTTCCCAGGTCCAGTGCAAGCAGGGGCAGGTCATTGAGCCGCCGCGTGGTTCCTTGTTATCGCGGCTTTTTCCGCTGTTTGATTTTACGCCGCCTGCGCCTCAGGCGCAGCAGGAGGCGACGCCGGCTAATGCCCTGACGCCGGGGATCCAGGGACCACTTCTGAGCCGGATTGCCACGCGAACTCTTGAGCAACTGCCGGTGCTCCCGGACAGGACCGTCATGCCTGGCGCGACGGGCTCGGGCTGGCAGTTCGACGATAAATATGAGGCCAGCATCGGCACGGTGGTGCATGCATGGCTTGCCCGCATCGGTCAGGATCGCATGCGGGGCTGGGATGAAACAAGGCTGCAAGCGGCGCAGGAGGTTATCGTGCGTCAGCTGGAAAACGAAGGATTGCGTCAATCGCAGGCGCGCAGTGGCGCGCAGCGCGTTTACGCGTTGCTTAGCCGCTGTATCGCATCGGAAAAAGGTCGCTGGCTGCTGTCTCATGGTCAGGCCAGGCAGGAACTGCCCTTGACCGCTGCGGATGGAAAGTTGCTGATTGTCGACGTGGCGGTTTCCACCGAAGCGGGGTGGCTGGTGGTGGATTTCAAGACGGGTATGCGCCGGGAGCACGAACCTCAGGATGTTTTTGAAACGCGCATGAGAGACACGTACCGACTGCAGTTGCAAGGGTATTGCGAGCGCTTGTCGCAACTGGACGGTCGTCCCGCCATTGCTGCCATTTTTGCGCTGGATACCGGAGACTGGATCGACGTTGATCCGGCGCTCTTGGTGCAGGAAAGGTAATTTTCCCACAAACAGGGTGAAACTTGCTAAAATGCAAAGCGGTGGGTCCCTTCGCATGGGCCGGCGGTGAAACTGGTCAGGTCGGGAACGAAGCAGCCATAGTCGTTCAGGTTCAGTGCCGAAGTAAGGCTCACCCCCGCATTCTTGAACCAACGTCACCCCTTGTGGTGGCGTTTGTTTTTTCTGGGCTACAATATTTAGTATGAGCTATCTTGTCCTTGCCCGTAAGTGGCGTCCTCGCTCCTTCGAAACGCTTGTCGGCCAGGACCATGTGGTCCGGGCGCTGACCAACGCACTCAATACCCAGCGTCTTCATCACGCCTGGTTGTTCACAGGTACCCGAGGCGTCGGCAAGACCACGCTCTCACGCATCCTGGCAAAATCGCTCAATTGCGAAACCGGCATTACCTCCAAACCCTGCGGCGTTTGTCGCGCCTGCGTTGAGATCGATGAAGGGCGCTTTGTCGACTATCTGGAATTTGACGCGGCATCCAATCGGCGGGTGGAAGAAATGACGCAACTGCTGGAGCAGGCCGTTTACGCACCCAGTTCAGGGCGATATAAAATTTATATGATCGACGAGGTGCACATGCTGTCGGGGCATGCGTTCAACGCCATGCTCAAAACGCTGGAAGAGCCGCCGCCGCATATTAAATTTATTCTTGCGACCACCGACCCGCAAAAAATGCCGGTTACGGTGCTGTCGCGCTGTCTTCAGTTTAATCTGAAGCAAATGCCGCCAGATGCCATTGTTTCGCATCTGAATCATGTTTTAACCGAAGAACAAGTGGCTTTCGAAGTGCCCGGGCTGCGTCAGATTGCCCAGGCGGCCGGCGGTTCCATGCGCGACGCGTTGTCGCTGACAGATCAGGCCATCGCATTCAGCGGTTCCAATATCACCGGCGATGCCGTGCGCGATATGCTTGGCACGATCGACCAGCGCTTTCTGGTCCGTCTGCTCGATTCCCTGAATCAGGGATCGGCGCAGGGTGTGCTTGATATCGCAAATGAATTGTACGAGCGCGGTTATTCATTTGGCGGCGCGCTGGCTGATCTGGCGGTTCTGCTTTCGCAGATCTCCATTGAGCAGCGCCTGCCGGGCACGGCGCTTACCGAAGCGCTGTTGCAGGATGATATCGTGAGGCTTGCGCGTACCTGCCATCCCGATACGCTGCAGTTGTTTTACAGCATTGCGATTCATGGGCGAAATGAACTGGCCCTGTCTCCCGATGAATATGCCGGCTTTGTGATGACCTGCCTGCGCATGCTGTCTTTGGTAACGTCCGAGCCCGCTCACAGTACTGCCAGTGAGTGGCAGGCGGGTAATGATCATGCATCAGGTGGTCATAAAGCGGCTGCTGCAGTCACGGCTTCAGCGCCTGCAGCACAGCATCACGAATCAACAGTTGCGTCGCCTGCAAGCTCGGGGCAGGGCGCACCGCAGGCGCCCGCCGCGATGAGTCAGGCCGCAAGCGCAAGTGACACACACTTGCAAAAAAAAAATCTGAATCAGCTGCCGCCTGCGTCTGAGCCACAGTCGCCAGCCGAATTACCAACACAAGCGCAGCCGGCAAACAACGCCTCGGTTGCGAACGATACGGAAACCGGCAGACAGGACGTCACCCCCGACGTCGTTGCCTCCGATATGACGACACGTACAATCACAACGGTCAGCCGTGGCGGTGCATTGCCGGTCGTTCTTGCGCCGCAGCGCGAGCCGATTGTTGTGCCGTCAGTCCAGCTAGCGGAACAGCAGGGCCAGCAACGGCCGGCCTGGGAAGACGACGATAATGCGAACGGCGCTGCCGGTGTCGCATCAACCGCGCCCCAGGCGGGTGTGTCTGATGCGCCCGTTGCTGCGTTCGTCAACGCAGGCGCAGTACAGCCCACGATCAATGGCAATGGTGCTGATCATACGTTGCCGGCAGACGATGCCTTGCAGTTTGCCGGAACTGAGGGCCGGGAGAGCAGTCCGACTAAATTTGATCGTGCTGGTACGCCGGAACATGTCAGCCCCATGGACACAGGTGCAGCTCAGGGGGGCGCTGTAAAGCCCGCAACTGGCGATGTTGAACCGGTCGCGCAGGCTGGCGTTGCCGGGCGGGGCGCTGCCTTGAATTTGTCCGTTGCACAGCAGCTCACTGATGAGTCCGGGCCTCCCGTGTGGGAGGACATCCCCCCTGACTGGGACGCAGCCGGCCTGGCTGGGCAGGCAGATGATGATGGCGATATTGTGCCTGCCGATAACATGGTGGTCGAGAAAGACCAGACCTGGGTCCCCAGTCATCAGGATCCGCAGGCCCGCCGACCGCTTGCAGCCATGAATGCCCGCGAATGGGTGCAACTGGTCGCTGAATTGCCGCTTACCGGCTATGCGGCCGAAATGGCTCGCCGCTGTGAATGGGTGAGCCATCAGCAGAACAAAATCACACTCAGGATCCCGGTCAAGGGGCAGAATGACCTGAACGCCAAGACCAAGCTGGAAACGGCGCTGACCGAATATTTCCATGAAGTCGTCCGGGTTGATATGGTTTTTGGTCGCACCGGCGATGATACCCTGCATGCCGTAGAGCAGGCCGAGCGAGAGGCATTGCAAAAGCGGGTGGAAAAAGCAGTGCAGGAAAATGAATTTATCAATACACTGATTGCTGATCTGGGCGCGCGCGTCGTACCCGGTAGCATAGAGCCGTTCAGGCAAAAAAGCGCTTGATGTCAACTGAAAAACTATTGCGATTTATAGGAACTTATTCATTATGATGAAGAATCAACTGGCCGGTCTGATGAAGCAGGCCCAGCAAATGCAGGAAAACATGAAAAAAGCCCAGGATGCCCTGGCTGATATTCTGGTTGATGGCGAGTCGGGCGGCGGCATGGTTAAAATCACCATGTCCTGCCGTCATGATGTCAAACGCGTCACCATCGATCCTGCACTGCTCGGCGATGACAAGGATATGCTTGAAGATCTGGTTGCTGCGGCATTCAATGACGCCTTGCGCAAGGCTGAGGCAACAACACAGGAAAAAATGTCCGGCGTGACCGCTGGTATGCCCATGCCGCCAGGAATGAAATTTCCCTTCTGATGCGCGACATGTTGCCTGAACCCGAGCCGCTGAGTGCGCTGATCGAGGCGCTGCGTCGCCTGCCTGGTGTCGGTCAGCGCTCGGCGCGACGCATGGCCTATCACTTGCTGCAATACGATATAGCAGGTGCAGACCAGCTGTCCCGAGCACTCAGTACTGCCGTCAGCGATATCCGACATTGCGCTCGCTGCAACTCCTTTTCTCAGAATGACATCTGTGAAACTTGTTTGAATCCGAAGCGCAATGCCGCGCAGTTGTGTATCGTCGAGACGCCGGCTGATCAAAACATGATAGAGGCCAGCCATGGATATCAGGGCCTGTATTATGTGCTCATGGGCAGAATTGCACCTCTTGAGGGCGTAGGGCCGGCCCAGTTGAATTTCGAAAGGCTGCTCAAGCGCGCTATGGATGGCACGGTCACGGAAGTGATTCTGGCAACCAATTTCACGGCGGAAGGGGAGACCACCGCGCACTATCTGACCGAAATTCTGCGCGAAAAAGGTTTGCAGGTCTCACGCATTGCGCGCGGTATACCTACAGGCAGCGAACTGGAATATGTAGATGCAGGCACCATTGCCTGGGCCTTCATGGAACGCCGCGGCGCACAATAACGGCGCGGCGCTGTCCGGACCTGAGGGACCGGCATGCGGCAGCGCTCAATGCATTACGTAAACTCCTGTGCTGCGCCTTGCGTAGCAATTCGTTGCGACCTGCGTCGCCTCTGGTATGACAGCGTATCTTCCGCCACATCGCGCTTCGTACGACAGCGTGTCCGACAAGCCCGCACGGATTCGATCGATCGGGTGCGGGCAGGCCAGGATCTTATACTGGGCGCGTGAGTGCGGGGAACGTTGCCGCGTTTGCGGTAAAGCAGGCGTTCCCGGCTTTAATCATAAAAGAGCCACGCGCTGCCGATTATCCATTTTGACGAGACGCCTCGATCAAGGTATCCAGCTTGACTGCATCAGCCACGAAAGTGCGTATGCCTTCGCTGAGCTTTTCCGTGGCCATCGCATCTTCATTGAGCAAAAAGCGAAAATTCTTTTCTTCCGGTGCGATGGAATCGATATTGGCTTTGGCAGCCATTGATTCGTGCAGGTGTGCGGTAACGCTGCCGTCGGTGGCCGCCAGTTCGCCCAACAGTTCAGGACTGATGGTCAGCAGATCGCAGCCGGCCAGCGCCAGTACCTGCCCGATATTGCGAAAACTCGCCCCCATAATCTCGGTTTTGATGCCATGGCGGCGATAGTACTGATAGATCCGGGTGACCGATTGCACGCCAGGATCGTTTGTCCCGCTATTGTCCGCTTCGATCCAGTTGCTGCCTGCCGCCTTTTTATGCCAATCGTAAATACGGCCGACAAAGGGTGAAATCAGTGTCACCCCGGCGTCGGCGCAGACGACGGCCTGAATCAGGGAGAACAGCAGCGTCATATTGCAGGCAATCCCTTCTTTTTGCAGAATGCGTGCGGCAGCGATGCCTTCCCAGGTAGAGGCGATCTTGATCAGCACACGCTTGCGATCCACGCCCGCCTGGTCGTACAACTCGACAATGCGGCGCGCACGGGCAACTGTGCCGTCTGTGTCGAATGACAGGCGCGCATCGACTTCTGTAGAAACCCGCCCGGGCACGATCTCAAGAATCCGCCTGCCGAACTCAACCAGAATATGGTCCAGTGTGTCCGCTGGTGTCGCCGCGGGGAATCTGGCAAGCGTATCGTGCAGAATCGGGCGGTAGGCATCCTTGGACAGGGCTTTGAGGATCAGTGAAGGATTGGTCGTCGCATCGGTGGGCTTGTGCGCACGCATGCTTTCGAAGTCACCTGTATCGGCAACCACAGTTGTGAATTTTCTGAGCTGGTCAAGTTGATTCATATGGGATATTTCCTGCGCGGCCAGTGGTAACATATTTGCCGTTTCCTGCAAACCATTGCTCCTTTCCGGTCCGATGAAAATTGTAAATTAACGGTTGATTATTTCAAAATCTTACGGATACGTGTATATTACCCGCAATATACAGGCAAGATTCGAATACCGGTTGCCTGACACATATTGTCATCTGGTTTGGCCGGGAAAAACCGGCGGTGGGTGCCCTGCGCCGGCGGAGTCCATAGCTCCGCACCGCAAGCGACGCGGATGCAAACGCGTTTGAAAATATTGTAAATGTGATTATTGTGGCGGCATGCGTCGTCCAGTTTTTTTATTCCATTCAAAACTGTACAGGAAAGGGTTAAGGGCAGAATGCTTGTCAAGTGGTGCAGGGCAATATTGCTGACGGGGCTCGCTGTGATGTCAGGTGCGTATCTACCAGTCGCATCCGGCCAGATAATCTCGTTCGCAAATCCCTTCGTCGGGGTTGGTTCCGCACAACAGGAAATCTCCCTGAATCCCTGTCTGCCCGTAACGGAAGTTCGCAATCAATTCGGTGCCGGCGCGGCCCTGCAACTGCAGCAGGCGGTAAAGCAGTGGCCGGCTAATTTGTGCTCGGATGCAATCGTCGCGCGTAATCTGGCAGACTGGCTTTACAACAGTTCGGCGTTGCTTGCCAAAACCGGCAGGCCGCTGGTCATGGCCGATATCATCCAAAATCGAACCCGGACGCTGCTTGCCTGCAGCGACCTCAGATGTCTGCGCGACAAACTGCCCGCCATGGTCGATTGGGCCAAGACCAACCTTGATCGCACGCCTGTCTACGGCGCTGACGATCAGCCCATCAGTGTCGAAGGCGCCTTGCTCTCTTTGCCCCGGCTGTCACTGCGAGGCCTTGACCTGCCGTTGCCGGGCCAGCAAAAATTTTGTGGCGGGGGCGGTATCGATGATCTGGATTTTTTCAGCACCAATCTGAAAGTATCGGGCAAGGCCTACGTGCTGGTCAAATGCAAGGCGGACAACGGAGAGCGCAAAAGCTGGATCCTGGAGAACGATGGCGGCAAGGATTGGCGCGCTGTCGTGGATCTGCGCGCGAGCTCCATGCAGATCGGCAATCTGCGTCGTAATAATCATCCCATCATCTTCAGCTATCTGGAAGAAAATCGCGGTACGCGGGTGCGGATCCTGAGCTATCAGGATGGCAGTTACCGCGAAATGTTACGCTTTCTGGTCGTAGAGGATCGCAGCAAGCTTGCCCATGCATTCGAAATAGAGAGCCAATAGTCCGTCTGGTTTTCTTGCGACATTTCCCCCAGGTTTTTTCAATCGTCAAGCCTTACTCTGTATAATAGAAAGGTTTACTTATCGATACCAAATTTTTGGGGTTCTGCGTGCTCACGTCTTCCATATTCGAGGATAATCCTCAATTTCCCACCGCAATTCTGGCTCTGGCAGATGGCACGATTTTCAAGGGAATATCCATCGGGGCAAACGGCCATAGCGTGGCCGAACTGGTGTTCAATACGGCCATGACCGGATACCAGGAAATTCTTACCGATCCCAGCTATACCAACCAGCTGGTCATGCTGACCTATCCGCATATCGGCAATACCGGTGTCAACCCTGAAGACGTCGAGTCTTCACAGGTTCACGCGGCGGGTCTGGTCATCCGGGATTGCCCGCGCCGTCTTTCCAATTTCCGTGCTACCCAGTCGCTGCCCGACTATCTGAAAGAACAGGGTGTTGTTGCCATCTCTGGCGTTGATACCCGCAAACTTACCCGCCGCCTGCGCGAAGGGGGCGCCCAGGGCGCCTGCATACTTGTCGGCGACGATGAGCAGAAAGCCATCGCGCTGGCCTCGGCCTATGCCGGCATGACGGGCCAGGATCTGGCCAAAGTGGTCAGCCGCAGTGCGCGTGAAGAATGGCGCGAAGGCACCTGGCAGCGAGCCAGGGGGTTTACCCAGCCGCAACAGGATCGTTTCCATGTTGTCGCTTACGACTTCGGCGTCAAGTCCAATATTCTGCGTATTCTGGCTGATCTGGGCTGCCGCCTGACGGTTGTGCCTGCCCAGACGGCAGTGGCCGATGTGCTGGCCCTGAATCCCGATGGCGTTTTTCTGGCCAACGGTCCCGGAGATCCGGAGCCCTGTGATTACGCGATCGAAACCGCGCGCGTGGTCATGGAAAAAAGAATCCCGCTCTTTGGCATCTGCCTGGGTCACCAGATCATGGGCCTGGCGCTCAATGCACGCACCGTCAAAATGAAAAACGGCCACCATGGCGCGAACCACCCGGTCAAAGACGTGCAAAGCGGCCGGGTATACATTACCAGCCAGAATCACGGCTTTGCGGTGGACGCGGAGACATTGCCGGACAATGCCCGCGTTACCCACGTGTCCCTGTTTGACGGTTCACTGCAGGGTTTTGAACTGACCGACCGTCCTGCCTTCTGCTTCCAGGGCCATCCCGAAGCCAGCCCAGGCCCGCACGATATCATCGTGCTGTTTGAAAAATTCATCCGCTCCATGAGCGAAAAAAACTAGAGATATCATGCCCAAGCGTACCGACATAAAAAGCATATTGATTATCGGCGCTGGTCCGATCATTATTGGTCAGGCCTGCGAATTTGATTATTCGGGTGCACAGGCGTGCAAAGCCCTGAAAGCCGAAGGCTACCGCACCATTCTGGTCAACAGCAATCCGGCCACCATCATGACCGATCCGGAAACTGCCGATGTGACCTATATCGAGCCCATTACCTGGAAAGCGGTTGAGAAGATCATTGAAGTGGAGCGTCCTGACGCGCTGCTGCCTACCATGGGCGGGCAGACCGCGCTGAACTGCGCGCTTGATCTTGCCCATAACGGCGTGCTGGAAAAATATAACGTCCAGATGATCGGCGCCAACGAGCAGGCCATTGAGAAAGCAGAGGACCGTCTGAAGTTCAAGGACGCCATGACCAGTATTGGTCTGGAGTCGGCCAAGTCAGGCGTCGCCCACTCGCTGGACGAAGCCTGGGAAGTGCAAAAGCGCATTGCGGCGGAAGCGGGCACCAGCGGTTTTCCGGCAGTTATTCGCCCCAGCTTTACGCTGGGTGGCACCGGCGGGGGGATTGCCTATAACGCCGAGGAATTTGAAACGATCTGCCGTCGCGGTCTGGAAGCCTCTCCGACCA
>DATGQC010000039.1:0-5211 GCA_035304425.1 Advenella sp. | reverse complement strand
CGGGCCTGCTTGTCATGCATCAGGCCCGACAGGGCAGCCGCCAATGCCTGCGGATCTTCTACCGGCGTCACCAGCAGTCCGTCGATATCAGGCCGGATAATCTCGCGCGGCCCGGTTTCACAATCGAATGCCACGCTGGGCATGCCACAGGCCATCGCTTCAAGCAGGCTGTTGGACAGCCCCTCTACCCGCGAACTCAGGACATAGATATCGCAAGCCTGATACCACTGCTGCATATTGCCTACTCGGCCAGGCATGCTGATACGCCCGGCCAGCCCGGCCACATCAATCTGCCCCTGCAGGCGATCGCGCTCGGGCCCTTCACCAAGGATCACCAGATCCCAATCGGGAAACACCTCAGCCAGATCCCTGAACGAGTCAATCAGTATATCGAAACCCTTGTCGGTATGCAGGCGCCCCACGGCCAGCAGACGGCAGCGTCCGTTGCGCAGCGGCGGCGCCACCTGCGGCTCGCCATTGGCCAGCGGCCAGTGAACCGCATTCGGGATCACTGCCATATTGGATCCGGGCACATGATTGACGATCCAGCTGGCCGTGTCGCGGGTCAGCGCCACGACGCGGGCTGCGTGCGGATAGGTACGGCGCCGCAGCTTGAGCCAGAACGACGACAGATTCTGCGATGGCGGATGGGTATGTTCGGTGGCGATCACCCGGCAGCGCAGACCGGTAGAGGCCAATACCGACAGGATAGACGCGGTCGTCATCATGCCCAGCACGACATCGGGCCGGTAGCGCTGCATGGTTTTTCGCAAGGCGTACAGACGCCGCAGATTAGCCATCACGCCGCGCAAACCGGCGGTATTCAGGGCCACACGTTCTATATGCCGGTTCAGTTCATACACGTCGCCACGGGCATCGGTCTGGGTGACCACCATGACGTCGTGTCCGTGAATATGCCACTGGTTCGCCAGATCGACCGCCACCCGCTCCGCTCCGCCGGCGTGCAACGAATGGATAAAAATCATGATTCGCAGGGGGGCTGGCGCTGCGGTCGTCGAATTCAAAGACATATCAATCGGTCGTTTTTTCAGAAGAAGATGGTTTGGACACATCATGTGTCAACGTCACAAAGACATAACAAATATAAGACAGCAGATACATGCAGCTGGTTGCCAGCATAATACCTTCGGCGCCCATCAGGGGCGCCAGAATCTGGTTAAGCACCGCCTTGAGCGCAAAATTGGCGACGGCAATGGCGGCCATCAGCTTGTAACGGTTCTGGCTGGCCATCAACTGCACCAGAATCAGCACGCCGAAATAGAACGGCAACTGCAATATCCCCCAACGCAGCACGCTGGCCACGGCAATCGTATCATCTGCTGTAAAAGCGCCTTTTTCGAACAGAATCATCACAATCCAGGGCGCCAGCAGCCAGCATGCAGCCACCGCAACAATGCCGCCGGCCAGCATCAGCGCAGACCATTTGAGCGCCATATTGCGCGCGCGGTGCGCATCGCCCTGGCTCTGCACATCTGCCAGCACGGGCAACGCCGCGCGTCCCACCGAGGCCGCCCCAAGGCCGATAATCAGCGACAGCAGGCGCGCCGCATAGCCCAGCGTGGCGTTGGCGTTATCACCCAGCTTTGCTGCGGCAATCTGGTCCAGCGGTCCCACAAAACTCATGGCGATCTGCCCGATCAGCATCACGCCGGCTGCGTTCAGCAACAACGGCCACTGATGCGACTTGAAGGTAAAGCTGGGAACACCCCAGATGCCATCATCGGCCTTGCGTGACAGGATCTGCAGCCACACAGCCTGGATCGCATAACCGACCAGCGTGCCCAGCAACAGCGGCATCACGCTCACATCGCCGGGCGTGATCAGAATCCAGATCAAAATCATCAGGGCAGGGACGCTTTCCAGCAACGTATTCACGTGACGCTCATGAGAGCGCAGCCTTGAGGTGCTCACGCCAATCAGCAGCGTTAACAATGCCGCAGGCGCAAACGCCCAAATCAGTTCCGTGCTGTGCGCCCGCGTCGCAGCGCTCAGGTTTCCGCCTGCGTATTCCAGAACATACGGCCACAGCAACCAGGTGAGCACACCGGTCACAACCCCAATAGCCAGCACCCAGCCCTGCAACTCACGGATAAATTGCACCCGCTCACTGTCAGGCGCATAGCGCGTCTTGACCAGCACCGGGATCAGGACAATGGAAAACGCGCCGACAATGGTAATGGGGAGCCAGTTCGCCATGGTCATGGTGAACTGATAGGCGTCAACCACCTCGCTCACGCCATAGCGATGCGCCACCGCCATTTCCTTGAGTGCGCCGGCCATCTTGCCGATCAGCAGGAAAAACGCCACGCGCATCGCGCCGCGCGCGATACGCATATGGTCAGGATGCAGCCTTTTAAACCGCCCGATTGCCCGCTTCAAGGATCAACGCAAAAACTGGGTGTACCACGGCATCGCCACTTCAATCCCTTCCAGGATATCGTGCGTGGGCTTGTACCCCAATTGGTCATGCGCCTTGGTGATGTCGGCTTGCGAATGACGAACATCGCCGCTGCGAAAGTCGCGGTATACCGGCTTTTTATCGTACTTCACGCCGTTTTTGTCCAGCGTGCTGGCCAGATGGGCGAACAGTTCATTCAGGCTGGTGCGGGCATTGACCGCCACATTAAATACCTGGCTACCCTCTTGCGGCATATTGGCTGCGGCCAGCAGGTTAGCCTGCACGGCGTTTTCCACAAAGCAGAAATCGCGGCTGGTTTCGCCATCGCCATTGATGAATACGTCTTCGCCCTTGATCATGGACGCGGTCCATTTGGGAATCACGGCCGCATAGGCGCCATCAGGATTCTGGCGTTTGCCGAACACGTTGAAATAACGCAGGCCCACGGAACTGAACCCATAGGCGCGAGCAAACACGTTGGCGTACAGCTCATTCACATATTTGGTGACAGCGTACGGAGACAGCGGATTGCCGATTTTGTCTTCTACTTTCGGCAGATCGGGATGGTCACCATAAGTAGAGCTGGAAGCCGCATACACAAATGACTTGATGCCGGCCTCACGGGCAGCCACCAGCATATTCAGAAATCCGCTGATATTGACGGCGTTCGTTGTAATGGGATCATCCAGGCTGCGCGGCACAGAGCCCAGCGCGGCTTGATGCAGCACATAATCTACCCCGGCAACGGCTTTCTTGCAGGCGTCCAGATCCCGGATATCGCCTTCGATGAAATTGAAATTGGCCCATTGCTGCGCGCTGACCGTTTGCTGCACTTCGTCCAGATTATGCTGAAAACCCGTGGAAAAATTGTCCAGGCCGACTACTTTCTGATCCAGCAAAAGCAGGGTCTCCAGCAGATTGGAACCGATAAAGCCGGCGCAACCGGTAACCAGCCAGGTGCGGGGTTCGGCCTGGATGGCGTTTTTGAGATTGTCGAATGCCTGAGTCATAATATTCACCTGCTATTGGTTGAAGCTGCCAAAACACAGCCGCCATCGAATATCTATCGCTGGCGACTGTCCGTACCTACCTGCCTTGCTGATTTACAGTCGAATATCGGCCTGATCAGCCTTCAGTACGTATTTAAGATCGTAAAGCACATGCTGGGCCTTGCCCAGCGCCCGGATGCCTTCGGCGCCCATGCTCACAAACTGATGATGCGAAACGGCCAGGATAATGGCATCGTAGGCGCCCTTTTCCGGCGTTTTCACCGGTGTGATTCCATATTCGTGTTCGGCTTCTGCCGGGTCGACCCACGGATCGTAGACGTCTACATCCATACTGTACTCGCCCAGCTCCTTCAAGATATCCACGACACGCGTGTTGCGCAGATCGGGGCAGTTTTCCTTGAAGGTCAGGCCCATGACCAGCACCTTCGCCCCCTGCACCTGGATCTGGCGCTTGGTCATGGCTTTAACCAATTGCGATACCACGTAGGAACCCATGGAATCGTTCAGGCGACGACCGGCCAGGATAATTTCCGGGTGATAGCCAATGGCCTGCGCCTTGTGCGTCAGATAGTAGGGGTCCACGCCAATGCAGTGACCGCCGACCAGGCCCGGACGAAACGGCAGGAAATTCCATTTGGTGCCGGCCGCTTCCAGCACGGCTTCGGTATCAATGCCCATTCTGTTGAAAATGAGCGCCAGTTCATTGATCAGGGCGATGTTCACATCACGCTGGGTGTTTTCAATGACCTTGGCGGCCTCGGCCACGCGAATGCTCGCGGCCTTGTGGGTGCCTGCAGTAATAATCTCGGCGTACAGATCATTGACCAAGTCGGCAATTTCCGGCGTTGAACCCGAGGTGACTTTCTTGATCGTTGAAACGCGGTGGTTCTTATCGCCCGGGTTGATGCGCTCGGGACTATAGCCGGCGAAAAAATCTTTATTGAATGTGAGGCCGGAGAATTTTTCCAGGACGGGAACACAATCTTCTTCGGTGGCGCCAGGATACACCGTCGATTCATAAATGACGATATCGCCTTTTTTGAGCACCTTGCCAATGGTTTCGGATGCCTTGATCAGCGGCGTCAGGTCCGGCTGCTTGTAATCGTCGATCGGCGTTGGCACGGTCACGATATATACATTGCATTTGGCAAGCTCTGCCGGATCGGCGCTGTAGGCCAGCTGACCGGCTTCGGCAAGCTCTTCGGAGGAGACTTCCAGCGTATGGTCCACACCGCCCTGCAGCTCTTTGATACGCTTCTGATTGATATCAAAACCCAGCACACTGCGCTTTTTGCCGAATTCCACCGCCAAAGGCAGCCCGACATATCCAAGTCCGACAATTGCTAATTTTATATCGCCAAGTTGCACGTAGTTCTCCAGAAAGCTATTCAAATAGATGGGATGGAACGTATTTTAAGCATCAATTTTAACAAGTTCCGGATAACCACGGACGCCGATCCGCCACGCATGTATTACCGGACTGAAACAAAGCAGACTGCCGCATGCGGTCAGCGACGACGCGATACTGACGGCAGCAGTAGCCAGCGCGGGCAGCGCCACGCCACCAGCCGCGAATAGAGCCAGATATACACGGATGCAAATACCAGCATACTGATACACAATGCGATGGGGTTATCCCAATAGTAAGTCGCCGGAATCAGGCCGATCAGCGTCAGCACCCACAAATAAGGAGAAGTGAGCGCATTGCACATAACCGGCACCATGCCCTGCCCCCGGCGATTGAAGGTGACGCGAACCAGGCGGCGAAAAATAAGCTGGTGC